>JACPTJ010000124.1 GCA_016192835.1 Betaproteobacteria bacterium | reverse complement strand
CGCGAGTTGGCAACAACTGCGCGAGCTTGCATATGAAGGGCGCGGTGGATGATCGCGGTAGACACTAACATCCTCGTTTACGCGCATCGCGAGGACTCGGAGTGGCATCAAGCCGCCTGTCAGCGGCTGGCGGAACTTGCCGAGGGGCGCGCGGCATGGGCGATTCCCTGGCCCTGCGTCCACGAATTCCTGGCAATAGTGACTCATCCGAAGATATTCGCGCCGCCGACACCGCTCGCACGAGCGCTTGGCCAAGTCGATGCATGGATCGAGTCGCCATCGCTCGTTTTTCTTGCCGAATCGCAAGTGCACTGGGAACGGCTGCGCGGCTTGCTGCTGGCCGGCAAAGTTGCGGGGCCAAAGGTACACGACGCGCGTATCGCGGCCTTGTGCCTGCAACACGGCGTCAGGCAACTCTGGTCCGCCGACCGCGATTTCGGGCGTTTCTCCGAAGTGACAGTCACGAATCCGCTGGTCGCATGAGAATTCCTGGCGTCACCGGGAACCAGCGCAGGCATGCCGGCTTTGCAATTGCGCTCACGATGGCCATGCCGGTCGCTGCGAGTGCTCAAGTGTCAGCGCAGGCGCCCTACCCGAACAGGCCGATTCGCCTCATCGTCCCTTACCCGCCGGGCGCGGGCACCGATTTCACGGGGCGCGAGGTCGGGGCGCAATTCTCAAAAGCGCTGGGACAACAGGTGGTGGTCGACAACCGCGGTGGCGCGGCTGCTACGATAGGACACGCGCTCGCCGCGAAGTCGGCGCCCGATGGTTACACGCTGCTGCTCGGCACGACCGGCGGGCTCGTGTCCGGCCCCGCGCTTATGGGTACGAAGATTCGTTACGACCCGCTGAAAGATTTCGCGACCATCGGCCTGGCGACGTATGTGCCGTACGCGATCGTGGTGACTGCGAGCCTGCCCGCGAACAACATCAAAGAGCTGATCGATCTCGCGAGAGCGTCGCCTCGCAAGCTCAATGTCGCGTCGCCGGGTGTCGGGACACCCAATCACCTGGGCGCGGCGCAACTGATGACCCTCACCGGCATCGAACTCGTTCACGTACCGTACAAGGGCGGCGCGCTGGCGGTAACCGATCTTATCGCGGGCAACGTGCAGGTGCTGGTCACGGGGCTGCTGCAACTGCTGCCGCACCATCGGACAGGACGACTCAGGATCCTCGGCGTCGGGCATCCGCAGCGGCTGAAGGCGTACCCGGACATTCCGGCCATCGCGGAAACCGTGCCGGGTTACTACAACACCGGCTGGTGGGGCATCGTTGCGCCGGCGGGCACGCCAAGAGCGATCGTCGACAGACTCAACGGAATCATGAACAAGGCGCTCGCGACACCCGAGGTGTTGCAGCGCTTCGAGAAGAACGGTCTCGAAGTCGCCACCACCACGCCGCAGGGATTTCACGACATGATCGTGACCGATCTTCAGATGTGGAAGAAGCTGATCAAGGACGCGAAAATCAGCGTCGACGTGCTGCCGTGATTTGTCAGCGCCCCATGGGCGTCAGCGGCTCTCCGGCAATCCAGCTCCTGATGTTCTTCACCGCGTTCTGGTAGAACATTTTCAGATTTTCGTCGACCACATAGCCGAGATGCGGTGTAAGCACCACATTGTCGAGACGCCGCACGATGTGATCTTTTTGCAGCGGCTCGGTCCAGAACACGTCCAGACCCGCGCCTGCGATCCGCCGCGCCTGCAGCGCCCCGATAAGCGCCTGCTCATCGATCAGTGCGCCGCGTGAAGTGTTGACGATATAGGCCGTGGGCTTCATCGCGGCAATCTCCGCCGCTCCGACGATGCCTCGCGTCGCGGCATTCGAGACCAGGTGCAGCGACACCACGTCGGACTGCGTGAACAGCGTCTCTTTCGATACGCGACGCACCGAGACTTCAGCCGCGCGCTCATCGGTGAGGTGCGGACTCCAGGCGATGACGTTCATGCCGAACGCCTGACCGTATTTCGCGACGTATTTGCCGAGACGGCCGAGGCCGAGGAGGCCCAGCGTCTTGCCCGCAAGCGACTCGGTGATCACGCTCTCCTGCCACCCGCCCGCGTGCATCGCCTTGTCGGCCTGAGGAATACGCTTGACCAGCGCAAGGACGAGCGACCACGTGACTTCGGCAGTCGAACTATTGCTGCTCGCGGCACCATGGGCGCTGCACAGCGCGATCTTGCGGCGCGCGCACGCTTCTGCGTCGATGCTGGGGTTGCGCCCCCCCGTGCTCACGATGAGCCGCAGATTGGGCAGCGCATCGATCCCCTGCGCGGGAAACCGCGTGCGCTCGCGCATCGCGACGATGACATCGTAGGGCTGCAGCCGCCGCACGAGCCCGTCCTGGTCCGCAATAGTGTCGGCAAACGAATTGACTTCGGTCCCCGCAGGCAGCGAGATCCAATCCGCCGACTGCATGGCCACTTGCTGGTAATCATCGAGAATTGCGATTTTCACGTTGTTGTTCTCCTTTAGTTTGACTAAATCTCAGGCATTGTATGTCCGCACACCGCGAAAATACATGGCGGCGCGTTCGAGCGCGAATTTCCTCATTCGATCCATTGCGCGCATCCTGCGCGGCACAATCCGGCGAGCCGCGCGCTGTGCGCCGCAAGCTGCAGCGGGCCCGCGCGCAACGCCTGCGCGATTCCCGCTGCGAGATCGTCGAGAGGCACCACGCCCGGCAGCTCCTCCATCTCCCAAGCGGCAACGAACGCGTCCTGCTTGCAGGGTTTGCCGCCGGTTGCGACATCCGGGGGCACGAAGCTCACCCGCGGCAGCGCGAAAGCCCCGGCGACGATGCGCCCGTGCAGGCTCGTCCCGGCATAGCCCCGGCTCCCCTCGATGAGCGCGCAGATGTCCCAGATGTCGGCGGATTCGAACAGGTAAACGCGGTTTTGCATGCGCCGCGCCGTTCTGCGGTACGGCTCCAGCGCGTCGTGCCACGGCGCCGTGCCCGCACGGAAGAAAACGATCCCGCATCCCGTCGCCTGCGCGGCAGCGTCGAGCTCCCGCGCGAGTGTTGCCAGAGTCGCGTCGTCCCCGCAGTCCGCGCTGAACTGGACGGCGAGATAACCCTGGGGGAAAGCCACGCGCACCGCCGCCGGCTCGCCCTGCAGCCCGCGCTCCCGGATCCGGTCGCCGAAGAGCTCCGCCACGAGCGCTCCGCAGTCGGGCACGAGCGCCGCCGCGATACCCTCCGCGGCCAGCGCTGCCTGCGTCACGCGGTCGCGGACGGTGACGAAGTCCGCGCCCCGCAAAGCCGCCATGACCTCGCCGCGCAGGTCCGTCCCGCTCGTCGCGAGCTCCACGCCGCCGACCGTGTTGTAGATCAGCCGTCCGGGACACGCGAACATCGATTTTGCGGGCGCGTATGGCGCGCGGCGCGCCGTGCCGAGTATCCGCTGCGCCCACTCCGCGCGCCCCTCCGCCTGTCGCCCGAAGCGCGCCGCTGCGGCGTTCGCCTCATCGTCGGGCAGCACCATCACCGCCGCCTGCCACGCTTCGCACGTCAGCACCTCGCCGCCCGCAACGATGACGTTGGCCGGTCGCGGCTCCTCGGCGAGCCGCGCGAGTGCCTCTACCCGATGACCGCCCCACGCCGTGAGGTCGCGATCCGCGATGCCCGCGAAGACCAGGTCTTGTCCGGGCAGCAGCGCCGCCACGACGTGCGCGAACAGCAGGTCGCCGAGGTTGTGGCGGTCGAAGGCGCCGAAGAGGACGGTACGGGGCACGGGAAGCACGCTGAAAGATTTTCCCTCGGGATACGGCAAGCATGCGCGAGCGGTGCCGCGCCGGTCAATGTTACCGCCCAGTCGGCATGGTTTACAGTCGGGATAACGATTACGGCCAGCGCGGCCGAGCAGATCAGTGCGTTACGCGCTGCGCGGGCGCACCAGCCGCGGAGCGCTCAAGCGCACTGAATCGTCAGAAGTGCGGAACAAGCGGGTAAATTCACCCGCCGGCACCGGCCGGCTGAAGTAATAGCCCTGGTACTCGTCGCAATCGAGTTTCGCCAGGAAGGCGAGCTGTTCCGCGGTCTCCACGCCTTCGGCAATCACCTCGAGGTTGAGGCTTTTCGCCATCGCCACCACCTGAGCTTCTGCACCGGGAAGCGCTTGAGGTAGGCCAAGCTCGAATAGCCGGTGCCGAAATCGTCGACCGAGAGCTGCACGCCGAGTTGATGCACTTCCTGCAGTATGGCGATGGCTTTCTCGGGACGCAGCATGATCATGCCTTCGGTGATCTCGAGCTCCAGAAAGCGCGGATTGAGACCGGCGTCCCGCAGCCCCGCGGTGACCATTTCGAGCAGGTTTTTCTGCCGGAACTGGCGCGGCGAGAGGTTCACCGACATCAGCAGCGGCGGGTATCCCTGCTCCTGCCACGCCTTGTTCTGGGCGCAGGCAGTCTTCAGCACCCATTCACCGATCGGCACGATCAGCCCGGTCTTCTCCGCCAGCGGGATGAACTTGGCCGGCGAGACGGGGCCCAGCTCCTTGCTGTTCCAGCGGATCAGCGCCTCGACGCCGGTGATGCGGCCGCTTTTCACCGCCACCTTGGGCTGGTAGTGCAGCACGAATTCCTGGCGCTCCAGCGCGCGCCGCAGCAGGTATTCCATGTCGAGGTTGGCGGCGGCAGGCACGTTCATCTCGGGCGTGTAGAACTCGTAGGCATTGCCCCCCTCCTCCTTGGCATGATGCATGGCAATCTCGGCGGCCTGCAGCAGCGCATCGACGCCGTCCACGCCGTGCGGATAGAGGGTGATGCCGGTGCTGGCGGTGACGTAGATTTCCCGCCCATCGATGACGAGAGGGTTGGAGAAGATTTGCAGAATTCTCTCCGCCAGCGCCGTCACCCGGTCCGTGTGGGCGATATCCTCCAGGATGATGGTGAACTCGTCGCCGCCGAGACGCACGATGGTGTCAACCTCCCGCAGCGACTCCCTCATCACCTTCGCCACGGCCTGCAGCACTTTGTCCCCGGCCGTATGCCCCAGGGTGTCGTTGATTTCCTTGAAGCGGTCGAGATCGAGGACGATCATCGCCATCATCAGGCCATTGCGCTTGGCCCGCGCCATGGCGTGCGTCAGCCGGTCGCGGAAGAAATTGCGGTTGGGCAGGCCGGTCAGCGCATCGTGCCGGGCGAGATAGTTGTTGAGTTGCTCTTGGCTTTCGCGCATGGCGTTCTCGGCCTGAACGCGTTCCAGCATTTGCTGCTGCAGCAGTGCGTTGGCCGCGGAAAGCTCGATGGTGCGCTTCTCCAAAGCGACGTTGGCCGTGCGCAGCGCGAACCCCGACACCAGAACCGCGATCAGCAGCGAGAGCAGCGTAATCGGAATATCGTACGACATCTGGATCGGCAGCTCGAGCGCGAGCATGCCGATAAACTGCAAAGCCCAGATGCCGGCCCCCAGCGAAATTATGCCGCCGGTAATCCAGAAGTGCGCCCTGCCGCCCGCGGATGCCGCGACGTAGGACGCGATGATCGCGACACCGATCGAAATAATTACCAGCCCTATCTCGTAAGTATCAGCCATGCCCCGAACCATCGTGTTTTTTAACGCCGCCACGTTACGCCCGGCATATACGGACATCCAGGACTTTTCTAACGGGCTGTCACAGCTATCCGACAGACGGCAATGCAGGCAAGACGGACGGCAATGCAGGCATTAATAACGGATTCTCCCGATGCCGGCGTCGCCGGTTCGGACCCGGCCAATTTGGACGCCTGTATAATGGCGCCTTTTTTGCAGAATGCTGATGGAAGCACTGCCTCCCGGCCAACGCAGCCGGGTTGGCCCGTTCCACGGTTCGGCCGATGCTCTCGCCATCGCCGAACTGGCGGGAGAAGTGCGCCCGCTGCTCGTGATCACCGCCAGCGCGGCCGACGCGCAGCGGCTGCTCGAAGAAATCCCGTGGTTCGACCCGGCGCTCAAAGTCCACCTGCTGCCGGATTGGGAAACGCTTCCGTACGACAGCTTCTCGCCGCACCACGATCTGATTTCGGAGCGGCTCGCCACGCTCTACCAAATCACGCAGCAGGCGTTCGACGTCGCACTGGTGCCGGTCACGACCGCGCTCTATCGCCTCGCGCCGGTCGAATATCTCGCGGCGCGGACCTTTTTCTTCAAGCAGGGCGAAAAACTCGCGGCTGACGAACTGCGCAGGCAGCTTGCGATCGCCGGCTATTCGCACGTGACCCAGGTGTTGTCGCCCGGCGAATTCAGCTTCCGCGGCGGGCTGATCGATCTTTTTCCGATGGGCAGCGCGCTGCCCTATCGCATCGATTTGTTCGACGACCAGATCGAATCGATCCGCAGTTTCGATGTCGACACCCAGCGCAGCATCTACAAGGTAAACGAGGTGCGGCTGCTGCCGGCGCGCGAGTTTCCGCTCGACGAAGATGGCCAGACCCGCTTCCGCGGCAACTTCCGCACGCGCTTCGAGGGCGATCCGACACGCTCGCGGCTTTACAAGGACGTGAGCAACGGGATTGCGCCGGCCGGCGTTGAATACTATCTGCCGCTGTTTTTCGAGCACACGGCGATCCTCACCGATTACCTGCCGCCGGCAACCACGCTCGTCCTGCACCATGACGTGCAACCGGCGATCGAGCAGTTCTGGCGCGACACGCAGGCGCGCTACGAAATGCTGCGCGGGGATCGCGCCAATCCGGTGCTGCCGCCGCACGATCTGTTTCTCGCCGCCGATGCATTCTTCGGCGCAATCAAGCCGTTTGCGCGGATCGAGATGCGTGCAGTCGAAAGTTCGGAGTCAGGAACTGAGGGTTCCGATCCAACCCTAATCACTAATCACTCATCACTCATCACGGCTTCTTTGCCGCCGCTGGCAGTCGACCGCCGCGCCGACCATCCGCTTGCGAGCCTGCAGGCGTTCGTGAAAGGTTTCGACGGCCGCGTGCTGCTGCTTGCCGAAAGCCTCGGCCGGCGCGAGACCATGCTCGAGTATTTCCGGGAATACGGCCTCGCGCCCGCCACGTGCACCGCTTACCGTGAATTCCTTGCGGGCGAGGCGCCGCTCATGCTCGGCGTTGCGCCGCTCGCCGCCGGGTTTGTGCTGCCCGCGCGCAGTCTTGCGCTGATCACCGAAAACGAGCTGTATGCGACGCAGGTGCGCAATCGCCGGGCGCGCGAGGCGCAGCGCAAGACCACCAGCGAAGGAATGCTGCGCGACTTGTCGGAGGTCAAGGTCGGCGACCCGGTGGTGCACGAGCAGCACGGCATCGGCCGTTACCTCGGCCTGCAGAACCTCGATTTCGGGGAAGGCGCGACCGAATTCCTGACGCTCGAATACGCGGACGGCGACAAGCTCTACGTTCCGGTGTCGCAGCTGCACCTGATCAGCCGCTATAGCGGCGCGCCGGCCGAAACGGCGCCCCTGCACGCGCTCGGCAGCGGCCAATGGGACAAGGCCAAACGCAAGGCCGCGAAACAGGTGCGCGATACCGCGGCAGAGCTCCTGCATCTCTACGCCCAGCGCGCGATCCGCCAGGGCCACACGTTTCGCATCACGCAACATGATTACGAAGCGTTCTGCGATGCGTTCCCGTTCGAGGAAACGCCCGACCAGCTCGCCGCCGTCACCGCCGTGCTCGACGACCTGCAGCAGGGCAAGCCGATGGACCGGCTGATTTGCGGCGACGTCGGCTTCGGCAAGACCGAGGTCGCGCTGCGCGCCGCATTCATCGCAGTCAACGAAGGCAGGCAGGTCGCGGTGCTCGTGCCGACCACGCTCTTGGCCGAGCAGCACTTCAATACCTTTACCGACCGCTTCGCCGACTGGCCGATCCGGATCGCCGAGCTGTCGCGCTTCCGCTCGCAGCAACAGGTGAGCGCAACGCTCGCCGCGCTCGCCGAGGGCAAGGTCGACATCGTGATCGGCACCCACAAGCTGCTGCAGAAGGACATTCACTTCAAGAACCTCGGGCTCGCGATCATCGACGAGGAGCACCGCTTCGGCGTGCGGCAGAAGGAACGCCTGAAAGCTCTGCGCGCCGAAGTCGACGTGCTGACGCTGACCGCGACGCCGATTCCGCGCACGCTCGGCATGGCGCTCGAGGGCCTGCGCGATTTTTCGGTGATCGCGACCGCGCCGCAGCGCCGGCTCGCGATCAAGACTTTCGTCGCGCGCACGAGCCGCGGCCTGATACGCGAGGCGGTGCTGCGCGAACTGAAGCGCGGCGGCCAGGTGTATTTCCTGCACAACGACATCGACACCATCGCCCAGATCGAGGAAAACCTCGCACGCCTGGTGCCGGAAGCGCGCATCCGCATCGCTCACGGCCAGATGCGCGAGCGCGATCTCGAAATGGCGATGCGGGATTTCTACCAGCAGCGCTTCAACATCCTGCTGTGCACCACCATCATCGAGACCGGCATCGACATCCCGACCGCCAACACCATCATCATCAACCGCGCGGACAAGTTCGGCCTCGCGCAATTGCACCAGCTGCGCGGACGCGTCGGGCGCTCGCATCACCAGGCCTACGCCTACCTGCTGCTTCCCGATGAAGGCGACATCACGAGCCAGGCCAAAAAGCGCCTCGAAGCGATCCAGCTGATGGAAGAGCTCGGCGCCGGCTTTTTCCTCGCGATGCACGACCTTGAAATCCGCGGCGCCGGCGAAATGCTGGGCGAATCGCAGTCCGGCGAAATGCAGGAAGTCGGCTTCAACCTGTATTGCGCGATGCTGGAAGCGGCGGTGAAATCGCTGAAGGAAGGCCGCGAACCGGACCTGGCGGCGCCGCCCGGCCTCACCACCGAGATCAATCTGCACGCGCCGGCGCTGCTTCCCGATGCGTATTGCAACGATATCCACGAGCGCCTCGTGATCTACAGGCGGCTCGCCAACTGCGACAACGCTGACGAGCTCGAAGCAATGCACGAGGAACTCATCGACCGCTTCGGGCCGCTGCCGCCGCACGCGAGGACGCTGCTCGACAGCCACCGCCTGCGCGTGCTCGGCAAGCCGCTGGGGGTGGCGCGCATCGATGCATCGGAGGCGGGCCTGCAGTTGCAGTTCATTCCCAACCCGCCGCTCGACGCGGGACGCGTAATCGGGCTCATCCAGCGTAACAAGAATTATCGATTGGCGGGACCCGACCGCCTCAGGATTACCGCCGATCTGCACGCGGTCGGCGAGCGCGTTGCGCGGGTAAAGCAGGTTTTCAGCGAGCTTGCCGGCTGATCGGGCACCACCAATGCGGTAACATGTCTTAGAGCGTCTAACAAAATAAACTCCCCTCTCCCCCGTTCACGGGGGAGAGGGCAGGGTGAGGGGGCGCTCCTAATCGTTCTCCTTCGATAGGAACCTGAAATGCACCTGATCCGACCCTTCGCCGGCCTGCGCCCAGCCCCCGGCCACACCGCCGAAGTCGTTGCCCCGCCGTACGACGTGTTGTCCAGCGACGAAGCACGCGTGCGCGCGGCCGGCAAGCGCTGGAGTTTCCTCCACATCTCCAAGCCGGAAATCGACCTGCCGGCGGGAACCGACCCCTACGCGCCTCAGGTCTATGCCAAGGCCGCGGAAAACCTGGGTTTCATGTTGAGTGCAGGCATTCTCGTGCGCGATGCGGCGCGCTGCTACTACGTCTATCGCCTGATCATGGGCGGGCACACGCAGACCGGCCTGGTCGCGACCGCCTCGGTCACGGACTACGACACGAACCGCATCCGCAAGCACGAGTTCACGCAGGTGGACAAGGAAAACGACCGCGTGCGCCAGATCGAAGCCCTGAATGCCCAAACTGGCCCAGTCATGGTCGCGTATCCGGCTTCGCCAGAAGTGGACGACATCCTGGCGCGTTGTTCGGCCGGCGCACCCGACGCAGACGTCACCGCTGACCATGGCATCCGCCACACCCTGTGGGTCGTGCGCGACGCCGCAATCCAGACGCGACTGACGCTCGCCTTCGACGCCATGCCCGCTCTCTACATCGCCGATGGCCACCACCGCTCGGCAGCTGCCTCGCGCGTTACTGCCGCGCGCCGCGCCGCCAATCCGCGCCATACCGGAGAAGAAAACTACAATCACTTCCTGACCGTGATCTCCCCCCACCATCAGATGCAGATACTCGCCTACAACCGCGTGGTCGCCGACTTGAACGGGATGGACGCCGCAACTTTCCTGGCGCGTGTGGCGGAAAGTTTTTCGGCCACAACAAGCGCCGCGCCAGTGC
>JACPTJ010000123.1 GCA_016192835.1 Betaproteobacteria bacterium | reverse complement strand
GGCGATGTCATCGTGCCGCTCGCGCTCTGGCTCGATCAGCGCGATACCCTATCGTCCCGCTCCGGCCGGCTCGGAGTGTGGCTCGACAGCCATGAGGAACCGGCTGCGATTGCAGGCGACTTCGATCGATTCGCGCTCGTCGCCGTGAACTTTACGGCGTTCGGCGACGGTCGCGGTTACTCAATCGCAAGACTGCTGCGCGAACGCTACGGCTGGCGCGGCGAGTTGCGCGCGATCGGTGAAGTGGTTCGCGACCACTTGTTTTTCATGGCGGGCTGCGGCTTCGACGCATTCATGCTGCGCGAGGACCAGGACCCGGAAGAAGCGCTTACCGCCTTCAGCGACTTCAGCGATGCCTACCAGGCCTCGGTGGAGCGGCCGCTGCCGCTGTTCCGGCGCCGCTTCCTCGCCTCGCCGGACGGTATGGAATGGTCGTGATGCCATGAAACCGGGAACCGGCAGGGTTTATCTGGTGGGCGCCGGTCCTGGCGCGCCCGACTTGATCACCGTACGTGCGGCGCAGCTGCTCGCGCGCGCCAACATCGTGTTCCACGACGCGCTGGTGCATCCTGATACCGTCGCGCTTGCGGTCAATGCCGAAACGGTCGCGGTCGGCAAGCGCTGCGGCAAGCACTCGACTGCGCAGCGTTTCATCAACAAGCGTCTGATCGATGCCGCTGCGAGGTTCGATACCGTGGTGCGACTGAAAGGCGGCGATCCAATGTTGTTCGGCCGCGCGCAGGAGGAAATCGACGCTTTGCGCTGTGCCGGCGTCGAAGTCGAGGTCGTGCCCGGCGTCACCGCGGCGCTGGCGGCGAGCGCAGAACTCGGCGTGGCGCTGACGCGCCGCGGGACAAGTCGCAGCGTAACGTTCGTAACGCCACGCGTGGGAGACGGTGAGCAGGCTGGCGATTGGACGCAATGCGTAATCAATGCCGACTGCGCGGCGCTTTATATGGCGGCCGGGCAGGCGCGCGAAATTGCGGTGCGGCTGATCGCAAGCGGCATGCGCACCGACACGCCGGTCGTGGTGGTGGAGGACGCATCGCTGCCAACGATGACCCGCACCGTACTGCCGCTCGGCCGATTGGGACGTGCAGGGACGTTGGCCTTACGCGGCCCGGCGATGATTTTGCTTGGTGAAGTATTTCGCGACGTGGTTGCGGCCGTATGGCCTGATTCCAGCATGACGTCGCATGAGCCGCTGCCTGAAGCGCTAAGCGCCTAGACCGTTCTTCGCTATCGAGCTTTACGTAACTGCGTTACATCGCTCGGCCCGGCCCCCTCGCTCACTGCGCTGGCTCTCCCCCATGCCCCTCTCCCCCCGGGGGGGGGCGAGGGGAGCGTTGTATGCTGATTCGCCGCAGTATTCCCGCCGTCGCTGATACTCCCATTGTACTGACCATCGGCAATTTCGATGGCTTGCATCTCGGGCATCAGGCAATGCTCGCGCGGCTTGCCGAGGCCGCGCGCCGGCTCAGGGTGCCGTCGTGCGTGATGACGTTCGAGCCGCATCCGCGCGAGTTCTTCGCGCCGGATCAGGCGCCGACGCGGCTCACCTCGCTGCGCGAAAAGCTCGAATGGCTCGACCGCGCCGGAATCGAGCGCGTGCAGATATGCCGTTTCAATTTCGAATTTGCGAAGACCACGGCTGAGGATTTCATCGCGCGCATCCTCTATCGGGGGCTGGCAGCGCGCTGGATCCTGGTCGGCGATGACTTTCGCTTCGGCGCGCGCCGCGCCGGCGATCTCTCGCTGCTGAAGCAGGCGGAAAGCGCATGCGGCTTCCGCGTGCATGCGATGCATAGCGTGATGGCGGACGGCGTGCGCGTTTCCAGCACCGCGGTGCGCGAGGCGCTGGCCCGCGGCGACATGGCGCGCGCGCAGCGCCTGCTCGGCCGCCCCTACAGCATCAGCGGCCGCGTGGTCGGCGGCGATCGCGTCGGCCGCAAGCTCGGCTGGCCGACTGCGAACGTGCTGATGAAGCACAACCGCCCGCCGCTGGCGGGTATTTTCGCGGTTGAAGTTCACGGGATCGAGGGACGCGCGCTGCCGGGTGTCGCGAGCCTCGGCGTGCGGCCGACGCTCGCGCGCGATGCGCGTCCTTGCCTGGAAGTGCACCTGCTCGACTTTGCGCGCGATATTTACGGCGCGCATCTGAGGGTCGATTTCCTGCACAAATTCCGTGACGAACAAAAGTACGCAGACGTGGAAACACTGAAGCGCCAGATCGCGGTCGATGTGGAAAATGCAAGGGAATACTTTCGGCACAGAGACGCGGAGACGCAGAGAAGTGCGCAAAAATGAATTGCGAGGCTGGATGGACTTTTTTGGTGTGATCGATGGCTGATTACAAGAAAACGCTGAACCTGCCGGACACGCCGTTTCCGATGCGCGGGGACCTCGCGAAGCGCGAGCCGCTGATGCTGCGCGCATGGCAGGAGCGCAAGCTCTACCAGCGTATTCGGGAGGCAAGCCGGGGCCGGCCGAAGTTCGTGCTGCACGACGGGCCGCCGTATGCGAACGGCAATATTCACCTCGGGCACGCGATCAACAAGATCCTCAAGGACATGATCGTCAAGTCGAAGACGCTGTCCGGGTTCGACGCGCCGTACGTGCCGGGCTGGGACTGCCACGGTATGCCGATCGAGCGCGAGATCGAAAAGCTGCACGGCAAGAACCTGCCGGTTGAAACCACGCAAAGCCTGTGCCGGGCTTATGCCACCAAGCAGATCGAGCGCCAGAAGCAGGACTTCCAGCGCCTGGGCGTGCTGGGGGACTGGGACAATCCGTACCTGACCATGGCGCACCGGAACGAAGCCGACGAGATCCGCGTGCTGGGGCGGCTGCTGCAAAAAGGCTATGTTTATCGGGGACTCAAGCCGGTCAACTGGTGCTTTGACTGCGGCTCGGCGCTCGCCGAGGCCGAAGTCGAATACATGGATCGCAAGGACATCGCGATCGACGTCGGATTTGCTTTCGCCGAGCCTGACAAGGTCGCCAAGGCGTTCGGGCTCGCGGTGCTGCCGGATGCGCGCGGCCAGATCGTGATCTGGACCACGACGCCGTGGACGATACCCGCCAACCAGGCGCTCAACGTGCATCCCGGGTTCGTCTACCACCTGGTCCAGACCGGGCGCGGGCTGCTGATACTCGCCGCCGACTTGCAGCAGGCTTGCCTCGAGCGCTATGGACTGACCGGTGTGACCCTCGGCTCGTGCCTCGGCAAACAGCTCGAGCGCATCGGTTTCCGCCATCCGTTCTACGACCGCATCGCGCCGGTTTATCTCGGTGACTACGTGACGCGCGAGCAGGGCACCGGCATCGTGCACAGTTCGCCCGCTTACGGGATCGAAGACTTCAATTCGTGCCGCGCGTACGGCATGAAAGACGACGAGATGCTGACGCCGGTCGGAGTCGACGGCCGTTACGCGGAATCGCTGCCGCTGTTTGGCGGCCTCAATATCTGGAAAGCGAATCCGCAAATCGTTGCGACCATCAAGCAGCACGATGCGTTGTTGCATGCGGAACCGTCGGTGCACAGCTACATGCATTGCTGGCGGCACAAAACGCCGATCATCTACCGCGCCAGCACGCAATGGTTCGTCGCGATGGACGAGGCGCCCGGCTTTGACGGAGCTAAACCCGCCGAGACGCTGCGCGCCGTGGCTCTGCGCGGCATTGAGAACACGCGCTTCTACCCGGATTGGGGTCAGGCGCGGCTGCAGGGCATGATCGCCAACCGTCCGGACTGGACGCTGTCGCGCCAGCGCCAGTGGGGCGTGCCGATGCCGTTTTTCGTCGACCGGGAAACCGGGGCGTTGCATCCGCGCACGCTGGAGCTGCTCGAGCAGGTGGCGCAGCGCGTCGAGCACGCCGGAATCGAAGCGTGGCAGACCCTCGATCCGCAGGAGTTGCTGGGCGCGGAAGCCGGGCAATACATCAAGATCAAAGACACGCTGGACGTGTGGTTCGATTCAGGCTCGACGCATGAAACCGTGCTGCGCGGCTCGCATGCGGTTGAACTCAAGTTTCCGGCGGATCTGTACCTCGAGGGATCGGACCAGCATCGCGGCTGGTTCCACTCCTCGCTGCTGGTCTCCTGCATGTTGAACGGCGTGCCTCCCTACGAAGGGTTGCTCACGCACGGTTTCTTCGTCGATGGCGAAGGACGCAAGATGAGCAAGTCGGCGGGCAACGCGCTCGAGCCGCAGAAAGTGGTCGGCACGCTCGGCGCCGACATCCTGCGGCTGTGGGTGGCGCAGACCGACTACTCGGGCGAGCTGTCGATCTCGGATGAAATCCTCAAGCGCGTGGTGGAATCGTATCGCCGCATCCGCAACACGCTGCGCTTTCTGCTTGCCAATCTCGCTGATTTCGATATCAAGGCACATGCGCTGCCGGTCGACGACTGGCTCGAAATCGATCGCTGCGCGGCCGTAATGACCGCCGATCTTCAGGCGGCACTGGCGCCGTCCGAACTCGGGTCGAAACAACCACAGTCGCCCGGGCATTACGGCAAGTATGAATTTCACCTGGTCGCGCAGAAGCTGCAGACGTTCTGTTCGGAAGACCTCGGCGGTTTCTATCTCGACATCCTGAAGGACCGGTTGTATACCGCGGGCTCCGACACTCGCGCCCGGCGCTCGGCGCAGAACGCGCTCTATCACATGACGCAGGCGCTGGTGCGGTTGATGGCGCCGGTACTGAGCTTCACCGCCCACGAGGTGTGGGAGACGCTGAACGGCCGCACGGCGAGCGTATTCGAGCAAACCTGGTATCAATGTCCGTTGCCGCGCGAGGCGTCCGCGCTGCGCGCGCGCTGGCAGAAGCTGCGCAGGCTGCGCGCGGACGTGCAGAAACTGCTCGAGGAACTGCGCGTGACGGGCAGGATCGGCTCATCGCTCGCCGGCGAAGTCGATCTTTACGCCGAGGGCGAGAATTACTCGTTCCTCGAATCGTTCGCCGACGACCTGCGCTTTGTCTTCATTACCTCGCGCGCCACCGTAAATGCCGGAAGAGACGCCGCCGGTCTGCCGTCTTCCCTCGATAGCGTGGGCATCAAGGTCAGTGCGACAGCCCAGCCCAAATGCGAACGCTGCTGGCATTACCGCAGTGATGTCGGCGCGGATGCCGCGCATCCCGACATCTGCGGGCGTTGCGTCGCCAACCTGCACGGCGCCGGCGAGCCGCGCGCCTACGCATGATACGCTGGCTCGCGCTGGCCGCGCTCGTCACCGCGCTCGATCAACTGTCGAAGGTCGCGATCGCGCGCATCCTGACTGTCGGCGGCAACATCGAAATCGCGCCGTTCTTCAACCTGGTGCTGGTCCGCAACCGGGGCGCGGCATTCAGCCTGTTCTCCAGCGCCTCGGGCTGGCAGCGCGAGTTTTTCATCGCGATCGCAGTCATTGCATCGGTGTGGGTCGTTTATCTGCTTCGCAGGCATCCGCGCGAGTCGCTGTTCTGCCTGGCGCTGAGCCTGATCCTGGGCGGCGCGATCGGCAATGTCATCGACCGCGTGCTGTTCGGCGCGGTGATCGATTTTCTGGATTTTCACGTCGCGGGCTACCATTGGCCGGCGTTCAATGTCGCCGATTCCGCGATCACCTGCGGCGCGGCGCTGCTGATCTGGGACGGCTTCCGCCCGCGTAAACATTGAACCGCAAAGGACGCCAAGGACGCAAAGGAGGACAAAGCACAAAGCTTGTTATCAAGTCCGACAAGTTGGATCAGCAATCCCATGATTGCGTCGGGGTTGACCTTGGTATTGATTTCCTTGGCGTCCTTTGCGTCCTTCGCGGTGAAATGCTTTCTAGGTTTATAATCCGTCTCCTCTTATCATGTGACCTTTTGCATGCAAGTCTTACTCGCCCAACCGCGCGGTTTTTGCGCCGGCGTTGACCGCGCCATCGAAATCGTCGAGCGCGCGTTGCAGCTCCACGGCGCGCCGATTTACGTGCGGCACGAAGTCGTGCACAACAAGTTCGTGGTCGATGATCTGCGCGCGAAAGGCGCGGTTTTCATCGAGGACTTGAGCCAGGTGCCGGCAGGCAGCACGGTGATTTTCAGCGCGCACGGCGTGTCGCAGGCGGTGCGGCGCGAGGCCGAGGCGCACGGCCTCAAAGTGTTCGATGCGACCTGCCCGCTGGTGACGAAAGTCCACGTCGAAGTCGCCAAGATGCGCGCACGCGGCTTTGAGATCGTGATGATCGGCCATCGCGGCCACCCCGAGGTCGAGGGCACGATGGGCCAGTCGCAGGGCGGCATCTACCTGGTCGAGACTCCCGCCGATGTCGCGCGGCTCGAGGTCGCCGACGCCAGCCGGCTCGCGTTCGTGACGCAAACCACCTTGTCGGTCGACGATGCGCGCGAGATCATCGACGCGTTGAAACAGCGCTTCCCGAAAATCGTCGGCCCCAAAAAAGACGATATCTGCTATGCGACGCAGAACCGGCAGGACGCGGTCAAGGCGCTGGCGCGGCAGTGCGACGTGGTGGTCGTGGTGGGCTCGCCCAACAGTTCCAACTCCAACCGCCTGCGCGAAGTCGCGGCCAACCAGGGCATTGCCGCCTACATGGTCGACAACGCGCGCGATCTCAGGCCCGAGTGGGTCGCGGGCAAGGCTTGCATCGGCGTTACCGCGGGGGCGTCAGCGCCGGAAGTGCTGGTCAGGCAGGTGATCGAGAAGCTGAGGAGCCTCGGCGCGACAAGCGTCGAGGAAGTTCAGGGAATTTCCGAGACCGTCATCTTCCCGCTGCCGAAAAGTCTGGCCAGGACCGGTTAAGGGGCGCAACTCCCGCGCTATTTTCCTTTATCCGAGGAACTCGACGACTTCGACGGAGGGGGCGGCGCCGCGCTTGGCTTCGGGGGGAAACGCTCCGCATGCGCTCGCTGGTCGGCATCTTTCTGCCGCCGGGCTTGATCGGCCGCCGTATCGGATTGCGTAGGCAGTGGATCGGCCTGGCGAACGTTATCGCCGGTGCCGCGCGACTTGCCGGACTGGTCCTTGCTTTGCGCGTGCGCCGGATTTGTGGCGAGCGCCAACAGCAGCGCCGGCAGCAGAATTCGGATGATTTTCATGTGGTTTTCCTTAAGCCTATTGCATCAACTCAATCCATGACTTGCGCGTGGTGCCTGAACCGCTCCCAATCGGGGTCCCGGGTCCCGCGGCAGTGGTGGCATCCGATTTTCTGGTCAACGCCAATATGGTCCCGTTCGGAAGCTTGATCAATATTGCCCGGTTGGCCAGCGTATCGGCGTAACGGACTGAAGACTTGCCGCCCGCGGAGCCTTCCAGGTAACCCCCGGTCTGATAATCGAGCATGTTGAGGTAACTGCTTCCGCCCGGCACACACGGGTCGGAGCTCGGGGCATTGGTATTGAAGACGAGCGCACTGTACGCGAGCGTCGGGTGGGTATCGAGCCGTTCCCCAGTGGCAGGCAGGTCGATGTACCAGCCTTTTTTTGTGGAAAAATCCAGGCTGTTCGCGGTAGCGACCCTGCTGCCATCCGCATTTACGGAGAACGTTTGTCGCTGCAGGTTGGTGCGCAGGGGGTTGATGACGGGGTTGGAACCTTTGGGAGGGCTCAGATCGTCCACCAGCCCGTACATGGTCTGGGTCTGGCTTGCATTGACGTTTGC
>JACPTJ010000122.1 GCA_016192835.1 Betaproteobacteria bacterium | reverse complement strand
GGAGCGTACTCCCATTGCGCCGGATCTTCCGACCATTGCGGAGGCCGGACTGCCGGGTTTCGACATGACAAATTGGTATGGCATGATGGCACCTGGGGCGACGCCGCGCGAAGTGATTGAAAAGCTGCAACAGGAAATCGCACGCATTATGGCTTTGCCAGAATTTAAAGACTTGCTTGCGGCGGGCGGCATGACAAGCGTTGCCAGCACGCCAGAGCAATTCGCTGAATTCTTGTCAAGGGAAACAATAAAATATGCACGTATCATTCAGGCTGCCGGCGTCAAACCCATGTAGTAACAGCGGTGTGTTCGATCGGCTCCGGGCTACGATCGGTGAGCGGGCGGTTACGTCGACCGCATCGAGCGCGCGCTCACGGCGGTGCTGCACGAGCAGAAGCGCGTCACGCGCGACCTTGGAGGCAGCGCCGGCACGCGCGAAATGACCGCGGCGATCGTCGATAAACTGACTTGACGCAAGATCTTTCCCGCCCAAGGCGTCGACCAGAATCAATTGGCCTTGATGCCGGCGGCCTTGATTACCTTGCCCCACGTGCCGAGCTCGGCTTTCATGAAGGCGGAAAACTTCTCGGGGCTGCTCGTGAACGGCTCGAACCCCAGCTTCTCGATTTGGGCGCGATAGTCGGGCGTGGCGGCAAGCTTGATGACCTCAGCGTTGAGCCGCGCAATGATCTCGCGCGGTGTGCCCGCCGGCGCCAATAGCGCGAACCACAATCCCGCATCCATTCCGCTCAGACCGGATTCCGCGAACGTGGGAACTTTCGGCAGCAACGAGGAGCGCTTCGGGCCCGTCAGGGCCAGCGCCACCAGCCGGTTCGAATTCACGAACGGGAGCGATGAGGCAATGGTGGAGAACATCGCCTGCGATTCGCCGGAAATCACCGCCATTGACGCCGGTCCGCCGCCTTTGTACGGGATGTGCGTCATATTGATCTCCGCCGTGGTCTTGAACAACTCGGCGACGAGAGACAGGTTGCTGCCGGTGCCGCCGGAGGCGTAATTGATCTCGCCGGGGCGCGCTTTGGCCAGTGCGATCAGCTCCTTGACCGACTTTGCCGGCAACGAAGGATGGACGACCAGCACGTAGTATCCGAACGCGAGCGGACTCACCGCGGCGAAATCGCGCACCGCGTCGTACGGGACTTTCACGATCTGCGGGTTGAGCACGAGCTCGCTCACTCCACCGACGAGCAGGGTGTAGCCGTCGGGCGCGGACTTCGCCGCGAGATCAGTGCCGATGGCGCCGCTCGCGCCGGCACGGTTGTCGATGACGAGCTGCTGGCCGAGCTGCTCGCCGAGCTTTTGGCCCACCACGCGGGCGACCAAATCGGCGGCCCCGCCGGGCGCCCAGCTCACGACCGCGCGCACCGGCCGCGATGGGTAGCTCTGTTGAGCGAACGTGGCCGTTGCAGCGGCCAGCAACAGCGAACCTGCCAATAAGCAAATCAAACGGCGCATGGTTTTCACTCCTCGCTCCTTTTCTTCATGGAAAGGAAGGCTATGTGATGGGGCTGGTAATTGTAATGCAAATGTCAGCAGTGTAAGACCTCCCTCTCCCGCCTGGGCGGGAGAGGGCTGGGGTGAGGGTGGGGCTGTCACTCGGTTACGTAAATCTCAATAATTGCGAATCGAACATAAATAGAGTCAGTGTAACTTTTTCGCGAGATAAACTTCTCCTATCCCTGAAAAGTTACGCTGACCCCATTTATTCCGAGTCGCAATGCCGTCAACAAGACATACCGAAAACGGTATAATTCGTCATGGCCAGAACGCCCCGTCGCCGGAAAAATTGAATTGATTCATGAGCGCCTGAAGGTGGCGCGCGCAGATTACGAGGTGCGTTATGCAAAAAAGACGTGAAATAGTGGAAGCCGGCAGCGGCGACGTGTTTGTCGACCTGGGCTATACGGACGCGGGCGAGCGCAAACTACGGGTGCAGCTTGCGATGCGTCTAAACGAACTGATCGCAGCGCATCGCCTGACACAGGCGAAGGCGGCGGCGTTGTTCGGCATTCCGCAGCCGCACGTCTCCGAACTCAAGAACTACAAGCTGAGCCGCTTTTCGTCGGAGCGCCTGCTGCGCTTCATGACGCGGCTCGACCGCGACGTCGAAATCGTCATCCGGCCGAAGGCTAAGGGGCACCCGTCTGGGCTCGTATCGGTGTCGGTCGCGTGAGCTAGCTCTCATGCATAATTGGGATCAGTGTAATTTTTCCGCGAGACAAACGGCTGGTTCGCCTGTGCATTCAGACAACTTGGGCCGGAAGTCGAACGCCGAGGGCGCGAGCAACCTTTAGCACCGGCCACCAGCATCAATTCCGGGCAACGAGATCCTGGAGGTTCTCCTCGCCGCCAAAGCGCCAGGGACGAAGCTCGGTGCGAGCGTACAGCTTCGATGTCGCCGCGGGATCACCTTGAACGAGCGCTTCGGCAGCGGCGGTATCCGGCGTTTCCAGCAACATCGCCGTTCCCTCCCACGTTTCGCCGTCTGCGCCGAGCAGGGGGCCGAACAGGATGACTTGGGCCGCGCGGGCTGCGTGCCCCAGATAGTCACGTTGTGCGCCGAGCAGATCCTGGCTTTTCCCGGAGATGCCGCGCTGGGTTTCGCCGATGAATAGAAAGCGCGGGTTCTTCGGGTCGCCGCCGAATTGCCACATGGTACGGCCCAGCACGTTGTGATAACGGCGCACCATGATGTCGTCGAACACGCCGCCCTTGGCGAGCGGGTCGTCGTGAGCGAAAACCCGCGCGGCGTCGGCGTCGGGAAGGTCGACCATATGCATGCTACCCGTCACCGCCTTGCCGTCGGCGGACATAGTGGGACCGCGAGCGATCATTGCGTCGACGTAACGACGCATGACCGCCCAGTGCTCCTTCAACAGCGCTCGTCGCGTCTCGCCGGCGCCCGCTTTGTCACGGCAGTAGAAGAAGAATTGCATCGCTCGGCGGTAGGGACACCGGTTACCCGGCGCCCCCCGCACAGACCCCGGCGTGCAGTTTTTCCGCACCGGGTTCCTCGGTTGCACTCGCTTCCGCGTTACAGATGACATGAATCAGCATATCACCACCTTGATCACAATCATCTGTTGCTGTTCCCCGCAGTGAGGTTGGCTCATGTTGATCCAGCCCAACATGTCCGGCATGAGTTTCCTTTGCAGGCTACGTGCTTCCGTCAAGTCCTTCCCCCTGTACGTGGCTTTCCCACGCTCCGAGTACTACGCTTGATAAGACTCCCCATGGGCATTCGGCGGGCTTTCCCTTTCACAGTACTCCTTCGCCTACCTGCACCGCTTTCCAGTCCGCCACTTAGGTTCCGGCATAACTCTGTGTCCGGGTTTCCCCTTGCGTGCCTCAATATCCGCATACCGTACGACGGCCTTCCCACAGCCAGGAGTCCACGGGGCCTCCCAAGTTCTTCAACGCATCTCTTCCTGCATGCCACAGCCTGAGGACTCCGGCGGACTTCCACACCCTCACCCTGACGGATGTTTCATGTTGGCTTCGGGGACGTTAAAACCCTCGCCATCCGCAATACGCATTTCGAAGCTGTACCAGCTCTCAGGGCACACGGTTGCCCCTACGGCCTACAGGATTCTCTGTGTACGCTTCACCTCCTTTGTTCGCCAGCCTGACACCTCTGGCTCCGCCGTCGGTGCAACACTCGATACGGGTGGGTGGTTAGCCCTTTCCCGACCGGGACTTTCACCCGGCAAGATGCGCCAAGCTTATCTTGGCGCGATAACGT
>JACPTJ010000121.1 GCA_016192835.1 Betaproteobacteria bacterium | reverse complement strand
TAGGAGAGCGACGAGTAGCCGGTGCCGAAGTCATCGACCGACAGGCTCACGCCCATGCTCCGGAGCCGGCGCAGCACGCCGATCGTTTCGTCGGCGTTGCGCATCAGCAAGCTCTCCGTCAGTTCCAACTCGAGCAGGCGGGGATCGATGCCACTGGATTTGATTACACGCTGCACCATGTCTACCAGATCCATGCTTTGAAACTGGCGTGCCGACAGGTTGACCGCCACCGTGACCTCAGGCAGGCCGGCATCGTGCCAGGCCTTGATCTGCATGCACGCTTGATTCATCACCCATTCCCCGACCGGCACGATCAGCCCGGTTTCCTCCAGCAGCGGGATGAACTGCACCGGTACAACCAGTTTGCCATCGCCGCGCCGCCATCGCAGCAGCGCCTCGACTCCCGTGACGTCGCCGCTGGCGAGATCGACCTTCGGCTGGTAGTGCAGCAGGAACTCTTCACGCTCGAGTGCGCGGCGCAGGCCGTTCTCGAGATCGAGCTTCTCCCTCACCTTCGCGTTCATCTCGGCGGTATAGAACTGGTAGCCATTGCGGCCCAGGTCCTTGGCGCGGAACATCGCGGTGTGGGAGTTGCGGACGAGCTGCTCCGCGTCTTTGCTGTCGGACGGATACAACGTGAGACCGATGTTCACGGACACAAAAATCTCGTGGCCGTCGATTGCGACCGGGCGCGCAAACGCGTCGAGCAGTTTCTGCGCCGCCAATGCCGCATCGTGGGCGCAGGCGAAGCCCGGCAGGATCAGCGCGAACCCGTCACCATCGAGCCGGCCGACCGTGTCGCCGGCGCGCACGCAGCTGAGCAGCAGTCGCGCGACTTCCTGCAGCAGTTTGTCACCGACCCCGTCCCCGAGCGTGTCGTTGACCACCTTGAGACGGTCGAGATCGACGAACAGCACCGCCACCAGCGAGCCATTGCGGGCCGCTTGCGCCAGTGCCTGTATCAGCCGGTCACGGAACAGCAAGCGGTTCGGCAAGCTGGTGAGGCTGTCGAAATGGGTGAGGTGCTGCAGGCGCTGCTCAATCTGCTTGCGTTCGGTGATGTCCTCGACTACCGCGATCAGGTACTTTGGCTTGCCGCCGTCGTCGCATTCCATTGACGCCGTAACATTGCCCCAAAGCAGCGAGCCGTCCTTGCGCAGGTAGCGTTCCTCGAACGCAAGGCTACTCACGCTGCCGGCCCGCAGCCTGCTGTGCAGGTCAAGGTGTTGCGTCAGGTCATCCGCATGCGTGATTTGTTGGAAAGTCATGCCGAGCAAGTCATCGCGGCAGTAGCCGAGCAGGTCGCAGAACCGGTCGTTGATCAGCAAGAAGCGCCCGTCGAGAGAGCCGTGCACGATGCCCACCGCGGCCTGGTTGAAGATGGTGCGGAAGCGTGCCTCGGAATCGCGCAGCGCCTGCGCCGCCAACCGGTGCTCACGCCGCGCGGCCGCCTCACGCAGTTCGCGTTCTGCGGCCGGCAACAGGCGCCTGAGGTTGCCCTTGCTGAGGTAATCGTGCGCCCCGCGCTTCATCGCATCGACCGCGGTGTCGTCGCTGATGACTCCGGAGACTATGATGAAGGGCAGATCGAGGCCGCGTTCCTGCACGATGCACAGCGCGTCGATGCCGCTGAAACCCGGCATACTGTAATCGGAAATGATGACATCCCAGGCGTCGCGGTCGAGGGCCGCGCGCATCTCATCGGCGCTCGCTACGCAAGCGTGAACGAGGTCGTAGCCGCCGCACTCCAACTCGGCCACCAGCAACTGCTGGTCATCAGCGTTGTCCTCAGCGATAAGGACGCGTAGTAGGTTTGCCATCGATAGTTGCCCTTGGGGACCGGTTCATTGCCATGACGCTCCGTGCGGAGGCGGCAGGTTGAGGTTTATGTCGCCACGGTTAGATAACGGTGGGCCACGCGGAATCTTTAGAGAATTCGGAAAGCGATTGCGCAGCTGCCGGACGCTGCAAAGACAGGAGAAACTCTGCCAGATAGCGGAATTCACCGTCGCGCTCGGCGCTCAGGGCGGATTGATACGCGAGCGTTCGGCAATCTGCAGCATCATCTGCAGTCCGTCATGGACCATGCGTTCGAGTAGCGGGGCGAAGTAAGGCAGGGCCAGCGCCAGCACCAGCATCCCGATTGCCAGGGTGAGCGGGAAGCCGACCGCGAAGATGTTCAGCTGCGGCGCTGCGCGCGTCAGTATCCCCAGGGCGAGGTTGGTGATCAGCAACGCGGCCAGCAACGGCAGCGACAACAGCAGGCTTGCGAAAAAAATTTCTCCGCCCCACTGCGCGAGCGTAATGAGAGCGGGCGCCGCCATACCGCCGGCGCCGATCGGCAATGCGGTGAAGCTCTGCACGAGCAGCGCGATCATTGCCAGATGGCCGTCTAACGCGAGAAAAGCCAGGGTGACGATCAGGCTCAGAAACGAGCCTACGATGGGAATGCTGCCCGCGCTCTGAGGGTCGATAAAAGTTGCAAACCCCAGGCCCATTTGCAGGCCAACGAGTTCCCCTGCCATTTCCACGGCAGCAAACACCATGCGCATGACCAATCCCATTGCCAGCCCGATGACGACCTGCTGCGCCAGGATCAACAGGCCCGCCCCGGAGCCAGGATCCACCGGCGGCAGCGGTGCGAGGGCGGGCGCCACGGCCAGCGTAATCATCAGGGCGAGCCCGATCCTTATCCGCAGCGGGACGCTCGGATTGCCGGTAACCGGTGCACTCGCGATCAGGGCCAGTATCCTGCTCAGGGGCCAGAGGAAAGCGGCCAGCCAAGCGTTTAATTCCGCGCTGTTGATGCTGATCATTGTTCGTGGTTCGTGGTTCGTGGGTCGTGGGTCGTGGGTCGTGGGTCGTGGGTCGTGGATCGAACAACGAGCAACGAATCACGAGCCACGCGCTCATCCCGACATCCAGGGAATGCCGGCATAAAGCTGGCGTATGTAGTCCAGCATCACGCCTATCATCCAGGGCCCCGCCAGAATTACTACCGCAAACATCGCCAACAGTTTGGGTATGAATGACAGGGTCATTTCATTGATCTGGGTGGCTGCCTGGAAAATGCTTACCACCAGGCCGGTGGCCAGCGCCGCGAGCAGCAACGGAGCGGACACCAGGAAAGCGATTTCCACCGCCTGCCGGCCAAGGGTCATTACGCTTTCCGGACTCATGGATTGGCTTGCCTTTCAGGTGAAGAAACTCTGCATCAGGGATCCAATCAGCAAATGCCAGCCGTCCGCCAGCACGAACAGCATGATCTTGAATGGCAGCGAAATGATCATCGGCGACAGCATCATCATGCCCATCGACATCAGCACGCTGGCGACCACCATGTCGATGATGAGAAAAGGAATGAACACCACGAAACCGACCTGAAACGCGGTCTTTAACTCGCTAGTAAGGTAGGCCGGTATCAGGATTTTCATGGGCACCTGGTCGACGCTCTGGATCTCGCCGCTGTTGGATATTTTGACGAACAGCGCCAGGTCCGCCTCGCGGGTCTGCCGCAGCATAAAGGTGCGGAGGGGAGCGGCGCCTTTTTCCAGCGCCTGGGCCATGCTGATTTTGTTGTCCGCGAACGGCTGATACGCGTCGGTATAAATCTTGTCGAACACGGGCGACATGACGAAGAATGTCAGGAACAGCGCGAGGCCGATCAATACCTGGTTGGGAGGCGAGGTTTGAGTTCCCAGGGCATGACGCAACAGCGACAGCACGATGATGATGCGCGTGAATCCGGTCATCATCAGCAGCAGGGCGGGCAGAAATGCCAGGGAAGTCAGCGCCAGCAGCGTCTGGATGCTGAGGCTGTAGGTTTGGCCGCCGCCCGGTGCGGGAGCGCTGGTGATCGCGGCCAACCCGGTCTGTTGGGCAAGCGCCGGCAGCGCCGCGAACCCCACCAACAGGAACAAGGTTCGCAAAAACATTCTAACTTCAGCCGCCATTACGCTTTTCCATCATATGCCGCAGCCACCCTTGAAACCCGGTGGGCAGCGGCGTAGACGACGGGTTACCGAAATGTCCGGAGGAATCCTTCGGCATGCTGTGGAGGGCTCTCACCTGGCCGGGCGCGACTCCCAGGACCAGCCAGGTCCCGCCAATTTCAACCAGCACGACCCGTTCCCGTTGTCCGACCGCCGCGCCAGCAATGACTCTGATGGCTCCGGTGGCCGCGCCGGGATTCGCGGCGACGCGCTTGAGCAGCCAGGCGGCCGCGCCGATGACTGCCAATACCAGCAACAGTCCCGCCAGCATCTGCAGCATACTCACTGCAGACACCGCAGAGGCCGGTGGCGCAACAGCAGGCTGCAGTGTTTCGGCGCCGGCCGCCGCGGGCAACAACATGCAAAGAACCAGCGGCCAGGGCGTCGAGAGCGCCAGGTTGATTTGTGTGAACGAGGGGCGCGTCATGATTACCGGTTGAGTTTGCGGATACGTTCCGACGGCGTAATGATGTCGGTCAGACGGATGCCGAATTTTTCGTTGACGACGACCACTTCTCCTTGGGCGATCAGGCAACCGTTGACCAGTACGTCCATCGGCTCGCCCGCCAGGCCGTCGAGTTCCACCACCGAGCCTTGCGCCAGTTGCAACAGGCTCTTGATGGCGATTTTGGTGCGCCCCAGTTCAACCGTGAGTTGCACCGGGATATCGAGGATCATATCGATGTCGTGGCGGGCATTGGTCAAAACGCCGCTCCCGGAAAACTGCTCGAAGATTGGCGCCGCGACGCCGAGCGAGTTGCCGCCCGGCGCGAGGGAAGGCGACCCTGCGCTGGGTTGGGTTGGCGCAGCGGCCTGCTCCGCCATGGCGGCTGCCCAGTCGTCGGCGCCGGCCTGCTCTTCAGTCACGGAATTAGGCATAATCGTCTCCATTGGGTGAATCGCTTTCTGCGTGGTTAAGCGTCTTGTCGACTCTCAGCGCATATTGCCCGTTAATAACGCCGTACCTGCACTCCATCACAGGCACCCCATCTACTTGCGCCACAATCGCCTCGGGAATCTCCAGCGAGATCACGTCCCCGACTTGCATGTTCAGAATCTGGTCCAGGGTCACCGGCGCATGCCCGAGATTGGCGACCAGTTCCACCTCTGCGATCTGCATCTGTTTTGACAGCAGCCGAACCCAACGCTTGTCCCCCTCCATGTGGTCGCCCTGCAAAGCGCTGTAGAGAATGTCGCGAATCGGTTCAATCATCGCGTACGGCATGCAAACGTGAAATTCACCACCGGTGGTCCCGAACTCGATATTGAAAGTGGTGGTTACCACCACTTCGTTGGGGGTGGCGATGTTGGCGAACTGGGTGTTCATTTCGGAACGCACAAACTCGAATTTCGCCGGGTAAACCGGCTTCCAGGATTTCTCGTAATTTTCGAAAACCACGTGGAGCATGCACTGGATGATGCGTTGCTCGGTCTGGGTAAAATCCCTGCCTTCGACGCGGGTGTGGAACCTGCCGTCGCCGCCAAAAAGGTTGTCCACTACCAGGAACACCAGGTTGGGATCAAAAACGAACAGCGCGGTGCCGCGCAACGGCTTGACTTGCACCATGTTGAGATTGGTCGGCACCGCCAGGTTGCGCACGAATTCGCTGTACTTCGTCACCTTGACCGGCCCCACCGATATTTCCGCGGTCCGGCGCATGAAATTGAACAGCCCGATGCGCAGCAAGCGCGCAAAACGTTCGTTGATGATCTCGAGCGTGGGCATGCGCCCGCGCACGATTCGTTCCTGCGTCGCCAGGTTGTAGGGCCGGACCCCCGAGGCGTCCGGCTCGCTTTTGGTTTCGTCGGTCTCGCCCGTGACGCCCTTGAGCAGGGCATCGACTTCGACCTGGGAGAGGAATTCGTTGCTCATGGTGGAATCACTGGATCACGAAGGACGTGAAAAACACGCTGATGATTCCCTGTTGAGTTTTCTGGGACACGAGCGATTGCCTGGCCTCGTCTTTAATCTCAGTGCTCAACCGCTGTTTGCCCTCCACGGTGGAAATTTCCGATGCTTTCTTGCTGGTTAACAACAACAGAATCCGATTGCGAATTTCCGGCATCTGGAGTTTGACGGCGTCCGCCGTTGCCGCCTCGGCGACCTTCAGCACCAGCCCCACTTGCAGATACTGATCACCGTTTTGCGGCTGCAGATTCACGGTAAAAGATTCGAGGGTCACGAATACCGGAGGTTTTTCCTGGGGCGCCGCGGCGTCCTGAGTGGTAGCAGGTTTTTCCATCGCAACCCATGCAGCCGCGCCGCCGCCTGCAAGCACCACGAGCGCAATCACGATTTTCAGCAGCCAGCTTTTTTTCTTCGGCTTGGCGTCGGCGATGGGCGTTACCTGCGTTTCCTGTTTTGCCGCACTTTTTGCCATTTCGGCTCCCTGCTGGATACGCGGATTATGAGGAAGACTGTTCTGCGGCGATGTGCGGAACAGACCCGCGAATCGCCGTCATCTCCGGAGAATGAGCCAATACCCGGTGCGATAGATACGCTTTTTGTAGCGCGGGCGCCTCGCCTGCAAGCAGCACGGAGCAGGCGAGGCGCCTGCGCTACTTTCATTTTGGTTACCTGCGCTAAGCAAACGTATCCACCAGGCCATTGCGCTCGCCCCGGATGTAAGTCACTGCGGATCGGCCTGCGACGCGGGTGGCAGTCGTGCCGATGTCGGCGGGTTGCTTCGTCAGGAGACGGTCCTGGCGTCCGGCCTCAGCCTGTTGCTGAAACGAGTCGGCGCCGACGGTCACATCTCCCAGTGCAATGCCGCTGTCCGCCATCATTTCCCGCAGCCGCGGCAAGGCGGATTCAATCGCTTCGCGCGTCGCCAAATGGGGTGATGCGAACTGGATGCCGGCTTGGGTCCCTTGGTCATTGCCAACGGTCAGCTTGACTTCCACGGGGCCGAGGTGAGGCGGATTTAAACGCAGTTCGGCTACCTGTTGTTGCTGGGTCGCCATCCACACCACTTTCTGGGCCAATTCGCCGTTCCAGCCCGGCGCCCCGACGGGAATATCGAGTTTGAGATTTTGGGCGGCTGGCGCCGAAGCGTAGGCCGGGGGGGTGGCGGTGGCGATCGCAAGATTAGTCATTTGGAGTAACGACGCTGGTTCACTCAAGCGTAGCGGCGCCTGTGGTTCCGTGCCGGAACGTGAAGTCCGCTCCTCCGCAACAACCAGCGGCGGAATTTTGCCGGGGGCGGCAAAATCTGCCGTGTTATCGGAATCCAATGCCGGACTGGCAGTGAGCGCGGTCTGCGGGAAACTGTGTTGCGCCGATGTCTCCGTTGACAACGCGGCAGGCAGCGCCTTGGCCGGGATTGGGGGCTGATCGCCGGAAGCCCGGTCGCTGGCCGAAAGTCCCACCAAGTGCTGCCCAGGAGTTATTGACGCATTTATGGGTTGGTCGCCGGAAGCCAGATCGCTGGCCGCAAACCCCACCATGCGCGGCCCAAGAGTTATTGACGGATTTATGGGTTGGTCGCCGGAAGCCAGGCCGCTGGTCGCAAGCCCCACCATGCGCTGCCCGGGGGTCTTTAACGGAATTACCTGCTGGTCGCCAGTAGCGTATTGATCAGGCGGCATACCGGGAATTAGCGCCAGCAGCGCGGGCGCCATTGGGCCCGGCTCAGCCGGTATCTGCAACGTCATCATTTCGCTTCCCGGCGGTTGGGGCTGGCCATCGCTTAGCGCGGCGCCGGAGAGTGCGGCGGTTAGCTCCCGCGCCAACACGGCGCCGAAAGCCTCAGTGTCCGGCCCACTGGCGGGTGCGGTATCCAGGGTGACGGGGGCAGCGTTGACCTGCGGCGGCAATGCCGACGCAGGAATCGGTAAATTCTGCATTCGCGTTCCTTGTTGTTCGCTGACGGTGACGGAGCGCAGCAGCAATCGGCGTGCCACCCTCTGCAGTGTTCCTTAACCGCGCTCTCCCGAGGCCTTGTTATGAAAGAGGGACTTGATGGTCTGCTCATCCTGATCCCGCTGTTCCCGCTTTGCCGCGCGCAGGGTTTCAGCGTGCGCTTGGCGCTGCGACAGCGTATCGTAGGATTTGAGCTGGCGTTGCCGGGCGTGCCAGTCGGTCCTGCCCGCCTGCATTTTGTTCCGGGAATTTGCCACCGCTTTGCGCTGTTCGGCGATGGCGGCGTCCAGCTTGCCCATGAATTCACGGAAATTTCGCCACTCAGTCTGATCGATCCCGTTTTTTGCAAATTCCTGGAAACGGACTTGGTAATCCTGCCGGTACCCCAACAGCAGGCGCAGCTTCTGTTCCGCCTCTTGTCCCCGGGAATTCAGCTCGCCCAGTCTTCTCGCCGCGGCGTCGCTGCGGTTCTGGGCCAGGTCAAGCAGCATTTTCAGGGAAGACGACGTTGGCATCGGGCAACTCCTTGTCAGGTCCGGCTAGGTGTTGTATCGAACAGTGCAGCCAGTTTCTTTAGGCTGTCGCCATGATTTTCCCGCTGAAACATGTCCTGCCGCAGGAATGATTCGAATTTCGGATACATTCCGATGGCCTGATCCAGATCGGGATCGCTGCCGGCGACATAGGCGCCGACGCTGACCAGGTCGCGGCTGCGCTGGTAGCGGGAGTAAAGGTACTTGAAGCGGCGCACCAGTTCGAAGTGTGCGGGGGAAATGAGGCTGGTCATGACCCTGCTGATGGAGGATTCGATGTCGACGGCCGGGTAGTGGCCCTGGTCCGAAAGGCCGCGGGACAGCACGATATGGCCGTCGAGAATTGCGCGGGCGCTGTCGGCAATCGGATCCTGGGGATCGTCGCCCTCGGTAAGTATCGTGTAAAACGCGGTAATCGAGCCGCTGCCTGCGCCACCATTGCCGGCACGCTCTACCAGTTGCGGCAGCTTGGCAAACACTGACGGCGGATAGCCCCTGGTAGCGGGGGGCTCGCCGATGGCCAGCGCGATCTCCCGCTGCGCCATGGCAAATCGGGTAAGGGAATCCATGATCAGCAGGACGTGCTTGCCCTGATCGCGGAAATACTCGGCGATGGCCGTGGCATAAGCTGCGCCCTGCAGGCGCAACAGCGGGGACGTGTCGGCCGGTGCTGCGACTACCACGGAGCGCGCCAATCCCTCGTTACCGAGAATGTTCTCGATGAATTCCTTGACCTCCCGTCCCCGCTCGCCGATCAGACCCACCACAATCACGTCGGCGCTGGTGTAACGCGCCATCATGCCGAGGAGCACGCTTTTTCCTACGCCGCTGCCGGCGAACAGACCCATGCGCTGGCCGCGGCCGACGCACAGCAGGGCGTTGATGGAGCGCACGCCGACATCGAGGGCCTCGCTAATGGGCACACGCTCCAGCGGATTGAATGGCCGGTTTTGCAGCGGTACGCTGTGTTCAGCGTGCAGGGGTCCGAGCCGGTCCAGAGGCTGTCCGGCGCCGTCCAGCACGCGCCCCAGCAGCCCGTCGCCCACTGGCACATGCCTGGCGCGGTCGGCAGCGCGGCGCCGTGGCCGCTGCACGCTGCTAAGAGTGGGTGGTGCCTCGGCGGCTTCCGCCGGCACCACCTTGGCGCCCGGGGCGAGGCCGTAAACATCGGTGGCCGGCATCAAAAACAGCCGGTCTCCCGAGAACCCTACCACTTCCGCCTCCACGCTGTTGCCGTTGGGCAGGAGGACGGTACAGCCGCTGCCCACAGCGAGCTTGAGGCCCACGGCTTCCATCACCAACCCGGCAACCCGGGTCAAATGACCGCTCGTGAGTAATGGATTGGAAGTGGCAACGAGGTTGCTGCAGTCCTGGAAAAACCTGCGCCAGCGCTCGCTATGTGTCGCAACAGGCGCCGTCACTCCAGCCACTCGCCTTCCTGACCGATAGCTGCCAGCACCCTTTGCCAGCGGCTGGGCAGGCTGGCCTCAATCTGGCTGTTGGCGGTTTCGACCCGGCAGCCACCCCTTTTCATCCGCGTGTCCTCCAAAATCTTCCACCCTGAATGAGACAAATGTTCGCCCAGGCGGGCGCGCACCAGGGTGGCATCCTCGGGATGCAAAACCAGGTGCGCATGTTGATTGAAGTGAGGCAGACACGCGATCGCGTCCTGCACCACGGTCAGGACAAACTCGGGACGTACCCGTAGTGCTTGACACAATATCTGCTTGGCAACGTCAAGGGACAGGGCCAACAAGTCCTTGGCCACCTGCCGGTCAAAATTCTGCAGTTCCTGTTCCAGGTTTTCCACCAACATCTGCAGGCGCTCGGCTTCGGTCTGGACCTGGTCCTTTCCCTCCTGGTAGCCGGCCGCGCGGCCTTCTTCCCGCGCCTGTTGGTGAATGCGCTCGATCTGCTCCACGGTAGGCAACACGACTGCCGGATTCTTGCTTGGCACGACGCCGTCAAACGAGTTGAGTTCCCAGCGCTGGTAAGCGGAGAGCTGTTCTTTTGGAATGATGGCGCTGGAACTCATTGCAACGGCGGTCCTAAACAAAACTGTCCTCGCCCCCGCCGCCGAGGGCAATCTGGCCTTCGTCGGCGAGGCGGCGCGCGACCTTCAAGATTTCCTTTTGCGCTGCCTCGACTTCGGAGACCCGCACCGGCCCCTTCGCTTCGAGGTCTTCCTTCAACGTTTCGGCCGCCCGCTGCGACATATTCTTGAAAATCTTCTCCCGCAATACTTCTGCCACGCCCTTGAGGGCGACGACCAGGGACTCCGACTGGATTTCGCGCAACAGCAACTGGATGCCGCGGTCATCTACGTCCACCAGATTGTCAAATACGAACATCTGGTCGATTATTTTCTGCGCCAGATCGGGATCGTGAGCCTTGACGCCCTCGATCACGGTGGCCTCCTGGGCGGTAGGCATGAAATTCAGGATTTCCGCCGCGGTGCGAATTCCCCCCATCGGGGTTTTCTTGATGTTGTTGGCGCCCGACAACAGTTTGGTCAAGACATCGTTCAGCTCCCGTAGCGCGGCCGGTTGGATGCCGTCCAGGGTCGCAATGCGCAACAGCACATCGTTGCGCAGCCGGTCGGTGAAAAAGCCCAGAATCTCGCAGGCTTGGTCGCGGTCGAGATGCACCAGGATGGTGGCGATGATCTGCGGGTGCTCGTTCTTGATCAGATCCGCCACGGCCGACGAATCCATCCACTTCAGCCCTTCGATGCCGCTGGTGTCCCCCCCATGCAGGATACTGTCTATCAGGTTGGCGGCCTTGTCGTCCCCCAATGCTTTGATGAGCACGCTGCGGATGTACTCGCCCGAATCCATGCCCAGGGTAGTTTTTCCCTCGGCGCGACTGCGGAATTCATCGAGCACCTTCTCGACCTTGTCGCGGGTAATATTTTTCAGGTGCGACATCGCCACGCCGAGCTTTTGCACTTCCCGCGGCGCGAGGTGCTTGAATACTTCCGACGCCCCGTCCTCGCCGAGGGACAACAGCAGTACTGCGCTCTTCTGGATACCCTCATCGTTCATCGCCGGACACCCATTCCTTGACGACATTGGCGACTATCTTCGGCTCCTGGTTTGCCAACTGCTTGGCCATCTGCAGGTTTTGTTCGTAGCCTGCAATGCTCTGCCGCCTGGCGGCAACGGTGGCCTCGCCTTCCACTGCGCCCTCGGGCAAAGCGGGCGCCGGGCGGGCTTCCGCCAAATTTTTCAGGAGCGGACGCAACACGCCCAGCACGAGATACAGCACTGCGGCTGCAATCAACAGGTGCTTGCCCACTTCCTTCACCAAAACGAATGTGGCCGGTTGTTTCCAGAGCGGGACCTCGGGAATGACCTCTCTTTCGACGGTGCTGAACGGGCTGTTCGCGACGTTAAGAGTATCGCCGCGGTCTTTGTTGTAGCCCATCGTTTCCTTGACCAGGTCATTGATCTTCGTGATTTCCTCGGCGGCGAGCGGCGTGCGACTGACCTTGCCGGCGGAATCAACATCCTTGCGGTAATTCACCACGACCGCCACCGACAGGCGCTTAATGCCGCCGATGGGTTGCCGGACATGCCTGATGGTCTTGTCCACTTCGTAGTTGACGGTGGATTCCTTGCGGGTGTTGGAAGGCGAAACGGCAGCGCCGCCTGGCGGAGTGTTGACCGCCGTACCCGGGGCCGCGGCAATCGGCGCGCTGGCCGGCGCAGGGGGTTGATTCGACAGCGCCCCGGGGACCCCGCCCGAGGCCTGCGGGCCGCCGGTGGCGGATTCCGTGCTTTGCTGGCTGCGGATCGCCGTCGGTCCGGGCGCAGTTTGATTGGGCTTGTAGATTTCCTCGGCGCGTTCGATTTGCGAAAAATCCACGTCGGCGGTGACCTGCGCCCGCACGTTGTTGACCCCCGTGATGGGGGTGAGTATGGCCTCGATGCGCTTGACGTAACTGTGCTCGATCTCCTGCACGTATTTCAGTTGGCTGGCATCGAGCTGGGAATTCGATGCGGCGTTGCCGGTTGAACTCAGCAGAGTGCCGCCCTGGTCGACAACCGTGACATTCTTGACCGGCAGATCCGGCACGCTGCTCGAGATCAGGTGCACGATGGCGCTCACTTGCGCCGGATCGAGGGTCCTGCCGGGAAACAGGTTGAGCAACACCGAGGCGCTGGGTTTTTGCTTTTCCCTGACGAACACCGAAGGCTTGGCCATGGCGAGATGCACGCGGGCATTCTGGACGGCTGACAGCGACTGGATCGAGCGCGCCAGTTCTCCCTCCAGGGCACGCTGATAGTTCACCTGTTCCAGAAACTGGCTGGAGCCGAGTTTCTGGTTTTCCATCAGTTCAAAGCCGGCCAGGCTGCCTTTGGGAAGGCCCTGGCTTGCCAGGCGCAGACGGACTTCGTGAACGTGAGTGCCGGGGACGAGGATGGCGCCACCACCCTCGGCGAATTTGTACGGCACGTTCATTTGCTGCAGGGCGCTGATAATGGCGCCACCGTCACGGTCCGAGACATTGGTGTAAAGCACGCGGTAGTCGGGACTCTGGCTCCACATCCACGCGCCGGCAACCAATGCGATGATGGCGGCGATGGCCAGCATCAGGCCCAATTTTTGTGGGTTCTGCATCTGGGCAAATCCCCTGAATCCGTTTGTCACGGCGGTTTGGGTTGACGCTAAAGCCACGGCGATATCCCCGGTTGAGTTTTCGGGCTGCCGGTCCGGTTATGCGAAAACCGGAAAATGCTGAAATCGGAACGCCGTGTCATAGGTGATCGGGTCGGGTTTGCGCGACATATGTGAGTCAATGCAATGGCACGATTATCGGAAAATTTTCAGGCTTCGATCCGGAGAACAGAGAGGTTTTATCCGGCTTTTTCCGCCGCTCGCTGCGGCAGACGGCGGTGCTATTCTGCGAGCGTTCAGTAAACCGGCCACCCCGTGATATGCACAGCATGACCGCCGACCCGCTGCCAGCCGACTACGAAGAACTGCAGCACGCCTTTGCGATTTTCAGCCACGCCTCGGAACAACTCTCCGGCGCATACCAGGAATTGCAGGAGCAGGTGGTGCAGTTGACCCGGGAGCTCGCGATCGCCAACGGCGAATTGCGCCGCCAGCAGCGGCTCGCGGTCATGGGTGAAATGGCGGCGCGCCTGGCGCACCAGTTGCGCACGCCGCTGTCGACCGCCCTGTTATATACCGCTCACCTTGCCAACCCCGCACTGGCACGGGATGAGCGTTCGGGTTTTGCCGAAAAAGCTCTGGAGCGGCTGCGTCACCTCGAGTATCTGATCCGCGACATGCTGCTGTTCGTCAAGGGTGAAACGGCGGAACGGGAAACCGTCGC
>JACPTJ010000055.1 GCA_016192835.1 Betaproteobacteria bacterium | reverse complement strand
GGCTCCCGACGGCTCGAGGTACAACACCTTTCCAGGATGCTTCACCGGCACGCCGTTGAAGCGCTCACGCAGCCAGTCGCACACAAACGCGTGGATATCGGCTTCCCACACCGAGCTGCGCGGTCTGGCCGTGATCGAGCCATTGTGGTGCTGATCGGGTAATAGCCACAGCTCCGCGGGCGCCTTCATCTGATCGAAGAGCCGGTAGACTTCCTCGATCGGCGCGCGCGGGTCGAACTCGCCCGACACCAGCAGCGTCGGGCAGGTGATTTTCTCCATGCGCCCTTCCATCGTCATCGCGGCGACGACGCGGTCGAGTTCCTCCTCGCTCGCGGACTGCGTGAGAAAGGCGAAGAGCTGCTTGTAGCGCGGCGACTCCTCGTTCATCAGGTAGTACTTGTCGACGTGGGAGGCCCACGGCGCCGCTACGGCGCGCACGCGGCGCTCGGTCGCCGCAATCCGCATTCCCCAGTACGAACCGAAGCTCAGCGCGTAGACGCCGATTTTTTCGGGATCGATCTCCGGCCGCGTGAGCAGGTAGTCGATGGCGGCGCTGGCGGCCTCCTCGTAGTTATCCGCCGTCAACCGGATGCGCCGCAGGTTGCTTTCGCCCTGACCCGGACCGTCGAACGAGAACGCGTGCATGCCGCGCTGCAGCGCCTGGTTGTAGTACGGATGCGGCCACGCTTCCTTGGTTTGATCGCAGCCGGGCACATAGAAAACCAGCGGCTTGGGCCCCTCGCCGGGCGCAAGATGCAAGTTACCCGATACGACGGTGCCGTTCCACGGAATCTCCACGTGCTCGATGCGGTACGACGCATACTCGCGGACCTTGTCGTAGCAGCGCATCAGGCCGCCGTGCAGGAAGCGCTTCTCGTCGTTGACCTCGAAGACGACGTGCTGCGCGTCGAGGTAGAGCAGCGTTGCCTGGTAGTAGATTTCCAGCGCGGTTTCGCGGTGGCCCGCTTCGGCCTCCGCCTGCGCGAGCCGCTCCAGCCGGCGCGCCGTCAATCCCATGTGTTTCGAGATCATGTCGTGGCTGCGCACGCTGGGCGGCAGCCGGCCGCGGCCATCGGACTGAAAATGGAAAACCTTGCCGGTCTCCTTCACGACCCAGTCGTATACCCACTTCTGATTGTCCCGCCGCAGATGCGGCTTGCCTGCCTTCGGTCGCTCGGGGCTTGCCATTGGTTGCTCTCTTTCCGGAAACTAACGGCGCGCGTCAGTTGATACTGATGTTGCCGGCCTTGACCACCTTCGACCACGTGGCGATGTCCCGCGCGACCACGCGCGCAAATTCTTCGGGCGTGGAGGGCGTGGGATCCGCGCCGCTGGCGCGCAGCCGCGCCTGCACCTCGGGCAGCTTGAGGATGCGCGCGACCGATCGATTGAGCCGCGCGACGACGTCTTTGGGCGTGCCCGCGGGCGCCCACATGCCGGCCCATCCGTCGACCGCGTAGCCGGGAACTACCTCGCCGATCGTGGGCAGATCGGGTAGCGACGGCGAGCGCCGCGCGGTGGTGACGGCAAGCCCGCGCACTTTGCCCGCCTTGAGATGCGGGCCCAACAGTATCTCCGTGGCGATCACCATCTGGATCTGCCCGCCGAGCAGGTCGACGAGGGCGGGGGCATCGCCCTTGTATGCGACGTGAAGTAATTTGGTCCGCGTCATCTGCTGGAACAGTTCGCCCGCGAGGTGCGGCGTGCTGCCGGTGCCCGGCGAGCCGAAGTTGAGGACGCCGGGTTGCGAGCTCAGCAGTTCGATGTACGCCTTCAGGTTGCCCGCCTTGACCGATGGGTTCACGGCGAGGATGAACGGCAGGATGCTGATCATGCTGATCGGCGCGATGCCCTTGACCGGGTCGTACGGCAGCTTGTAGAGGACCGAAGTGGCGGCATAGCTCGAGGTCACCACGATGATCGTGTAGCCGTCCGAGTTGGCGCGCGCGGCAATCTCGGCGCCGATCGAGCCGCCGGCACCGGCGCGATTGTCGACGATGAACTGCTGGCCGTATTCCTCCGCCAGCTGCGGCCCGAACGTGCGCGCCACGACGTCAGTGGTGCCGCCGGGCGGGAACGGCACGATCACGCGCACCGGCTTGTCGGGCCATTTTCCGGTTTGGGCCTGTGCCGCCGGCAGAACTGCGGCGAGCGCGAGTAACAGCAATGCGTGTCTTGTTTTCATCGGTGAATCTCCCTCGGTTTGAAGTTCCAGGCGCAACGGCTGAACGGATATTCAGCGGCAGGTTGTTTTCTGCATCCTGCGGCAGCTCAATAGGGATGTCAAGGCGCGCGGCGCACCCTCGTCACTGCGGCTTGATCCCCGCCGCCTTGATGACCTTGGCCCATTGCACGAGTTCGCGTTTGATCACGGCTGCGAATTGCTCCGGCTTCTGGTTGACGACTTCCACGCCCTGAGCCATCAGGCGCTCTTTCACGTCCGGACTGTTGGATCCGCGCTGGAGAGCTTGGTACAACCGGTCGACGATCGGACGCGGCGTGCGCGCCGGCGCGAGTATGCCGAACCACTGCGAAGTCTCGAATCCCGGCAACGCCGATTCCGCGATCGTCGGCACGTCCGGCACGACCGCAACGCGCTTCGGTGACGTCACGCCAAGCGCGCGCATCTTGCCGCTCTTGACGTGAGGTAATGCTGACAGGACCGTGGAGAACGCGACCGAAACCTCGCCCGACATCAGGCTGATGAAAGCCATCCCGGAGCCTTTGAAAAGCACTTGCGGCATGTCGACTCCGGCCGTGAGCTTGAAGAGCTCTGCGACCAGGTGCGGACTCGTTCCGACACCGGGCGAGCCGAACATGAGTTCCCCCGGCTTCGCCTTGGCAAGCGCGATCAGGTCCTTCACATTCGTCGCCGCCACTGCAGGGTTCACGGTCATGATCTGCGCGGCGTCGACGACCAGCGACAGCGTCGTAGGGCAGCTTGCGGATCATGCTCGGATTGATGGTGAGCGAAGGCTGGATGATCAGCAGCGTGTAACCGTCCGGCACGGCTCTCGCCACGATATCGGTGCCGATGCGCCGTCGGAGGGCGGAGCAGGGGTGCCCCTTCAGGGGATGCGACCCCGGAGACGGATGCTGTGCCCGCGGTTAATCCAACGGCGCGCATCCCGACTCGCGGACGTTCACATCCCGCAAGCGGGAACCCTGCTCACTGCTCGCGGGCGCCCGCTCGCGCCGCCGCGGTTGTCGACCACCACTTGCTGCCCGAGCTCCTCGGAGAGCTTCTGGGCGAGCATGCGCGCGAGAATATCGCTCGCGCCGCCAGGCGACGAGGCAACCACCAGCCTGATGGGCCGGGCGGGATAATCCTGCGCGAAGACGCATTCGGCGCTGATGCCGATCGACGCAAGCCACACTATGATTACGTATCTTTTCATTGTAATTCCTCCTGCTCGAATCGTAGCACCCGCCGGCGCACCGGCATGCAGGTTACCGGCTCTGACAACAGCTAGCGCCTCACCGTGCAATCTAGTTACTGGCGGTGATACCCGCCGCCTTCACGACACGGGCGGCCTTGACCATCTCAGCCTTCAGGAAAGCGGCGAACTGCTCCGGAGTGCTGCCGACTACCGTGGAGCCCTCGCCCGCCAGGCGGTCCTTGATTTCCTGAAGGTTGACGATCCGAACCATCTCGGCGTGGAGTTTTCTCAAGGCGGTCACGGGCGTCCCGGCCGGCACGAACAACCCGTACCAGTTGGTCATCGCATATCCCGGCACCCCCGCTTCCGCTATCGTCGGGAGATCCGGAAACGCCGGGTCGCGCTTATCGCTCGTTACACCGAGACCGCGCAAGCGGCCCGCCTTCAGAAACGGTGCAGCTTGCGCCGGGGCCAGGATATAAACCGGCACTTCGCCGGCAACCACGGCGACCGTCGCCGGTCCGCCGCCTTTGTAGGGGACATGCGTCATGCGAATGCCCGTCATGAGCTTGAACAGCTCGGTCATCAGGTGCGGCGGCGAACCATTTCCGGAGCTGGCGTAATTGATCTCATTCGGCCGCGCTTTCACGAAAGCTATCAGTTCCTTCACCGTCCTGGGTGGAAAGGAGGGATGGACCGCAAGCACCGAGGGGTTCGACGCAAATTGCGTCACCGGCGCGAGATCCCGGGTCGGGTCGAAGGGAAGGCTCTTGTAGATGCTGGGATTTACTGCAAAACCGCTCGGCACGATCAGCATCGTTTGCCCATCCGGAGCGGCCTTCGCTGCCACGGCAGCGCCTATCGTGCCGTTCGCGCCACCCCGGTTTTCCACCACGACAGGCTGGCCCCATGCTTCGTTCAGCTTCTGCGCGATGACGCGCCCAAGGATATCGGTGCCGCCGCCCGGCGGGAAAGGGACGATCATGCGAAGCGGCCCCGCGGGGTAGCCTTGCGCGGCCGCAAAACCGCTTTGCAGCAATATCGCGGCAACGGCACATTTCAGCATATTCGGCATGAATGGAACCCTCTTTCGCCTTCGCGCACAGAAACGTCGTGTGCTCTCAGTCGGTGTTCTCGCGCTGCGGCGGATCGCCGATCTCCGCAAGCCGCCCTTCTTTCGCCATCAGCTCGACGAAAATCTTGAGCGAGTGCAGCATGCCCGGCTGTCCGAAGTTCACCGCGGACTGCAGTATCACTTCGAGCACTTCGCGCGGCTTCGCGCCTGCGCGCATCGCGCCTTTCATGTGCGCGCGACCCTGCACCGCTTCATTGACCGCGACGCAGTTGCCGACCATGCACAGGAGACGCGTTCTGTCGTCGAGGATGCCGCGCGTATACATGCCGCCGTAGATATAGCGCACCCATAGGCCCGCCCATTCAGGATCGAGGGCGTCCTGCCAGCCGAGCGTGTTGAGATGATGCTTCGGGCGCAGCCTCAACCCTGTGCCGACTGCAAGCCAGCCGTGCCGCTTCAGGAGCGGCTCGCAGCGCGGATCGGCGAGATCGCCCGGGTGCCACTTCTTGCGCTCTTCTTCGTAATTGCGCTGGCTGGCGGTGCCGTCCATCGGCAACTGCGAGGCGCGCAGCGCTTCGAGCAACCCGTTTTCCTTCGCGAACCGATAGAAGATGCGGATCGCCGGGTCCACCGCGACCTGTCCGCCGTAGATGGCGCACTGCAGGATGATCTCGAGGACTTCGCGCGCCTTGACGCCGGCATTGATCGCGGCCTGTATCGTCTCTTCGAGCATTTCGTGGCTTTTCGACATCGTGAACTGCCCCGTCAGCACGAGCAGCCGCGTGCGCGTGTCGAGGACCTGCCGGCGCCCCATGCCCGTTACTGCGAAGTCGAGCCACAGCTTGGTGAAATGCTGGTCGAGCGCATCGCGCTCCGCGAGCCTCCGCTCGAAAGCTTTCGACTGCTGCTTCAGTCCCGAGTCGTACGCGAGGTCGCCGTACTTGGCACATAAATCGTCTGCCATGGTGCTTTGCTCCTGATGAACGTTGCTACGCTGCCGTCTCGAGCAGCGCGGTGAATTCTTTGATGGATGCGACCTCTTCGAAGCGATCGATCGCGTGCAACGCTGCCCTCACCGCTTTCGGCCCGAGGACGCGCGACGCGCAGTTCTCGAATTTCGCCCTGAGCTGATCGAGCGGTATCGGGTTCTGCGCGGTGCGGCCGAGCGCACGCTCGACCTTTGCTGAATGAATGCTGCCGTCGGTGAGCATGACTTCGACAACCGCGCCGTTGTTGTTGTCGGGCGCGAACTGCCCCGGCTTGTGAGGCGCAGCGTGAACGCGCGGCAGCAGACCGCACACGCGCTCTTCGCGATATGCGTCACCTTCGAAATGCTCGAACACGACTTTGCCGTCGAGGAGCGCGCGCGCCACGCAATACTGCACGCTGAACTTCGCGTCGAGCGCGCTGTTGGGCTGCGGACGGTCGGTGTGCGCGAGACGCCGCGCAGGCGTCCATGCGTTCACGCGCTCGATCAACCGCGGGTCGAACACGCCGTGCTTCGCGACGAGCATCAGCGCGGCTTCGATCGCTGCATGCGCGCCGGCGCAACACGCGTACTGCTTGTACGCAGCGCCCGGAGCGGTCACGTCGAGCGGCTCGCCCCATCGTTCGAGGATGCGCCCCGCATCGAAATTGCCGGGCCCGTTGAAGACGTTGAAGAAACCCTGCTTGTGCTCGAACGCATTCGGGTTCGCGGTAAAGCCTTGGCGCGAAAGCAGCACGGACATGAGGCCGCCGCGCGCGCACTGCCCCGCATGGAGCGGCTTCGTCATGGTGCCGAAGTTCGCTTTGGTTCCCGCGGCGAGCGATGTGGAAAGCCCGAGCGCATTCGCCGTCTGCTCCGGCGACAGGCCCAATAGGCGCGCGCACGCGGCGGTGACGGCGAAGACACCCAGTGTGGAAGTCGGGTGCCAGCCTTTCTCGTGATGATGAAAGTTGAGCCCATGTCCGAAGCGTGCGCCGGTCTCGAAACCGACCGCGTGTGCAAGCAGCACGTCCTTGCCGCTCGCGCCGTACGCTTCGCCGGCAGCGATGAGCGCAGGAATCATGATTGCGGACGCATGCCCGGCCATCGTGTTCGAGGTATTGTCGAAATCGAGCGTGTGCGAGGAGACGCCGTTCACGAGCGCCGCATCGAGGCAGCCCAGGCGCCGCGCGCTGCCGAGCATCAAGCTCGGTCCGCGCTTCTGCCCGAGCTCGAGCGCGTCGTAAAGTATGCGCGGCGCATCCTCGGTGGCGCCGGCGAACGTCACGCCGAGGGTGTCGAGCACCGCCACTTTCGACCAGTACACGGCCTCCGGCGTCAGGTCTTCATAACGCGTCACCGTGATCCGCGCCGCGAGCTGCTCTGCCACGCTCATCGCTGCCTCCTTCGGTCTAACCCTCCACCGGTGGCCAGAGGCGCGACCCCACCACAGGCGACTGCGGCGCGTGCAGCAGCGCCGGAACAAAGCGGTCGCTGCGCGACCCCACCACAGGCGACTGCGGCGCGTGCAGCAGCGCCGGAACAAAGCGGTCGCTCCACTGGCCTTCCTCGACATAGATCGTGCGCAGCTTCGGCATGTTCTCGTGCCGCAGCTCGAGCGAAGCGAACTCGTAGAGCACGGCGTGCTTGGCCCAGCCCACGGCGGATACGAGCTTGCGTATGCCGACGCAGCCGGGAAGCTTGCTCAGCGCCGGGATGCGCCAGTCGCCGTACCACGACATCAGCTCGTCCTCGCAGCCGGGCGCGTTGAAGCTCCCGATCTGGATGCACACAGCCGGCGTGAGCTTGCCGCCGCGGCGGTGCGCTTCGGGACCGTCGGCGCGCGCTTCTTCCGTGAACACGCACGTGCGCTCGCCCGCCCGCATCGCAAGCATCTCTTTGTCCTGCGCGGCAAGGCCGTCTTCGAGCCTGCTCGGCGCGTTCCTGAAGTAGTGCTCTGCGCCCGTGGTAAAAGCGTGCGCCGTCTCTGCGCCGAAGAAAAGAATGTAATCGTTGCCCGTCGGAACAGACGGATCGTCGGTGTGACGCAAGCGCGGCGCGGGCGGTATTTTCACGTTCGCGTAATGCGCGGCCCACAGCACGCCGGGCTTTTTCAGTATTTTCGGGATGTAAGTGCCGTGCAGCCATTGCAGATGCCGCTCGCGGCCTTTTTCCGGCAGGTCGTACCACGTGGCCCAGATGCCTCTGTCGTTCATTGCGCTTCTCCTCCATCCGATGTCATAAAATCCAATCGCCCGCTCGAACGGCGACGAGTGATCGGTGACGAATAAGTGGCTAAATACGGGCCCCGGTGACAGCTTCAAAGTGCTCGGCCTGCGGCGGATTGGCCCAGTACTGGCCGATCGCGTCGCGAAACTGCTGGCGCTTCGGCGTCTGCCTGAAGTTCTTCTCGTGCGCTTCGACGCTTTCCCAGCGGATCATGTAGTAGTACTTGCCTTTGGTTTCGATGCAGCGCTGCATCTCGTGCGAGATATAGCCTTCGCAGCTCGCACTGATCGCGGCGGCTTTCGGAAACGCCGCTTCGAAATCCTTGATGCATTCAGGCTTCACTGTCATCACTGCGACTTCGAGTATCATCGTGCCTCCTTGTGATCGACTCCGTTTTTCACGCGTGCGCGGGCAATTTCCAGCCGAGCCACCCGCACAATGCCCTTCCCATGATCCACTCCTTGTCCTCCCGCGTGAGCCACGGGATCTCTTCGGTGAACATCGTCACCGCCTGACGATAAGTGCACGGCAGCCGCGCGAGGTCCGTTCCCCAGAACATGCGTTGCGGGCCGAACGCGTCGTACACGCGGCGCAGATAAGGATGCAGCGCGCGATAGGGATAGCTGTCGGTTGTATACGTCGGCAGCGCGCTGACTTTTACTGAAATGTTCGGCCGCCGCGCGACCGCGAGCAGCTTGTCGAATTCGGCGAACGCTTCCGCATCGCGCTTGCTGCTGTCGAGCGACAGATGACACAGCGCGAGCTTCAGCTTCGGGTAGCGCTGGGCGATGCGATCGACGCTATCCATCATGCTGTGCCTGACCATCAGCATGATCGGCAGGCGCGCTTTCTCCGCTTCCTCGAACAGCCAGTCGACTTTGCCTTCGGTGAGCATCGGCGCCCATTGCGCGCGATTGAAGCTGCAGCGCAGGCCGAACATGCCTCGCTGCGCGCACCATCCGGCGATGCGCTCGCGCGCGCCGGGCGCGTTCACGTCGAGGCGGCCCATGACACCGAAGCGATCGGGATACTTCTGCGCGGCCTCGAGGCACAGGTCGTTGCGGCCGCCGTCCCACGAAGGGGGAACGAGTATCGCACGGTAGACGCCCGCACGATCCATTTCGGCGAGCAGTTCCCCGGCGCCCAGCGGCCGGTCGCGGTGCGGCTTGACCGGACCTTCTTTCCACGGACGCTCCGGCGTGTTCGGACCCCAGATGTGGACCTGGGCATCGGCAATCATCATTTTGGCCGTATCCTTCGCGCGAAATTCGCAGCGCCCGGCGCGTGCACGAGGTGCGAAACGTACCCGGTGAGCCACAAGGCGCGGTCGGTCATTTCGCTGGCCTCTTCACGATATTGGCGAACTTCTCCATGTCAGCTTTCACCATCGCGGCGAGCTGCCCGGGCGTGCTGCCGACGACTTCCATGCCCGCGCGGAAAAACCTCGCATTGACTTCGGGCCTGTGCAGCACCTTGACGATCTCTTCGTTCAGGCGATTGACGATCGGCTGCGGCGTTTCGGCCGGCGCGAAAATGCCGAAAGGCGAAGTGAAGTCGTAACCCGGCAGCCCCGTCGTCGCGATCGGCGGCATGCCGGGTGCGAGCGCCGAAGGCTTCGCGCTCGTCACAGCGAGTCCGCGCAGCCGGCCCGATTGCACGAGCGGCATCACGCCTGGCGCACTGCCGAAAGCGATGTGCACCTGGCCCGCCATCAGGTCGGCATACACTGCGCCCATCGCCTTGTAGTTGATGCGCACGATATCGACCTTCGCCATCGACTTGAACAACTCACCGGCGAGGTGGGGGCCGGAGCCCACGCCCGAAGCGCCGTAATTGAGCTCGCCCGGTTTCGCTTTGGCGAGCGCGATGAGGTCCTTGACGGACTTCACCGGCAGCGACGGATGCACCGCGAGCACGTTCGGTGTGCTGGCGGGTAGCGTGACCGTTGCGAAATCCTTCAGCGGATCGTAAGGCGGTTTGTCGACCGTGAGCGGCGCGATCCAGTGGCTTCTGCCGGACAGGGCGATCGTATGACCGTCGGGTTTCGCTTTCGCGACGGTCTCTCCGGGAATGAAGCCGCTGGGGCGATTTTCCACGATCACCTGCTGTCCGAAGCTCGTCGTGAGGCCGTCGGCGATGAGACGCGCTGCGATGTCGTTGCCGCCTCCGGCGCCGCCGGTGATGATACGCACCGGCCGCGTCGGAAAGTTCTGTGCGGAAGCGGGTGCGATGCCGGGCATGAGCGTAATCGACCCGCAGGCAAGCACGCACAAACCTGTGAGCAAACTCCCCCCTGCGTCTCTTCGGACCGGCGCAACGCCGCAGTTCAGGCGCAGCAGCGTTTCACAAATCCTGTCTGGATTCCAGCCAAGCGCTGGAATGACCTCAATCGATTGATTCATGTCACTCTCCTCGCATGCCCGCTTGTTTTTTTTCTTTGCCCTATTCCGCGCTGCCGGCGCGCTTCGCAACGGGCGTTGCAGCAAATCATGCAGTCCCCGGGCGCGCCAAGTCAAGCGTGGCGCACGCCGCCCTGCGCTCAGGCGATGCCGGGCTGACCATCGTCACTTATCGCCGCCGCCTTGATCAAGCGCGTCCACCGGCCTGAATCCTGCTGCGTATAGCGCTTGAGCTCTTCCGGTGTCGTCGGCGTCGGCTCGAGACCTTGCGCGGCCAGCCGGTCGTGGCTTTCGCGATCGGCGAGCGCTTTGACGATCTCTGCGTTGAGGCGTCTGATGATTGCGTCGGGCGTACGCGCGGGCGCGAAGATTCCATACCACGTCACCAGCTCGAAACCCGGCAGAGTCTCCGCGATCGGCGGCGTCTCCGGTATCACCGCCGAACGTTTGGTCCCGCCCGTCCCAAGCAGCCTCAGCCTTCCGCCTTGCACGTGCGCGAGCACCGTCGGCATGCTCGTGAACAGGATGTGCACTTGCCCCGAGATGAGATCGGTCAAGGCAGGTGCAGTCCCCTTGTATGGGACGTGCACCAGTTTGATCCCGGCGAGCGATTGAAAGAGCTCGCCGCCCAGATGCGGCGAGGTGCCGGTGCCCACCGAAGCGAAATTGAGTGCGCCGGGCTTCGCTTTCGCGAGCGCCACGAGCTCGCTCACCGAATTGGCCGCGACCGAGGGATGTACCACCAGCACCTGCGGGCTTTGCACCAGCATGCTCACCGGCGCGAAATCGCGGTGCGGATCGTACGGGACTTTCGGCAACATCAGCGGCGCAAGAAACGTCCCCCCGCCGGTGCCGAACAACAGCGTGTAGCCGTCGGGCGCGGCGCGCGCGACGAGCTCGCTGCCGATGATCGTGCCCGCGCCCGGGCGATTATCGACGACGATCTGCTGGCCGAGCGCCTGCGAAAGTTTCTGACCGACGGTGCGGCCTACGAAATCGGTCGGTCCGCCCGGCGGATAAGGAATGACCAGGCGAATTGGCCTCGCGGGGTACGGCTGAGCCGCGAGGGTCTGCGCGACAAGCGATATCAACAACGCACCCCACCACTGAATTGACCGCATGCGCGCCTCCGTAGAAAGAAACAGGAAATCAATGCGCCCGATCGGCGCCGCCCGCCCTGCGCTCAGGCGACATCGGGATAGTACTGCGCGATAATAGACCCCGCAATCTATCAATCTATCGCCCAGGGAGGGCATACATGGCACAGTCAGAGAAAATCAAATATTCCGTTGTCGAGGGATGGGAGCAACTGCCCAAGGGCTACGTTCACCGCGACGTGGCGGGGGTGGCGGTTGACGGCGAGGACCGCGTATACCTCATCTGCCGCGGGGACCATCCCGTCATCATCTACGACCAGAAAGGCAACTTCAAGCGCTCGTGGGGCGAAGGCGAATTCTCGTACCGTACCCACGGCATCTACGTCGCGCCCAACGGCTCGATCTTCTGCACGGATGACGGCCAGCACACCGTCCGTCAATTCACGCCCGAGGGCAAATTGTTGATGACGCTCGGCGTGTTGAACACGCCTTCGGACACGGGTTACGACGGCAAGAACACCGCAAGCATCAAGCGCGGCGCGGGCCCCTTCAACCGTCCCACCAATGTCGCCATCGGCCCGAAAGGCGACATCTATATCACCGACGGCTACGGCAACGCCCGCGTGCATAAATTTACGCCCACGGGTCAACTGCAGCGCTCGTGGGGAGAACCGGGTCGCGGCCCCGGCCAGTTCCACCTGCCGCACGGTATCGCGGTCAATGCCGAAGGGCGCGTCTTCGTCTGCGACCGCGAGAGCGACCGCATCCAGATCTTCAGCCCGGACGGCGAATACCTGAGCGAGTGGACCGACACGCAGCGGCCCACGCACCTCTGCTTCGATTTCCTTCAGCCGCGGTCCGATTACCAGGGAGAAAGTGGTTCACGCGCGGATGAGCATCTACGACAAGTCTGGCAAGGTCCTCGCCCGCTGGGGCACGCCGCAAGTGACGGAACCCGGCAGTTTCGCCGCGCCTCACGGGCTCGCGCTGGATTCGAAGAACGACCTCTACGTGAGCGAGGTCACCTGGACTTTCGCGGTGAGCCGCGGCCATGCGCCCGCGGATTGCCACACGTTCCAGAAGTTTTCGCTGGGAGCTTAATAAACGGTGGGCCTGACCGATGAGCTGTGCAAGATCATTCACGCGACACGCTACGAGTCGCTCGGCGCCGACTGTGTTGCGCGGGTCAAGCAGGCGATCCAGGACGGCATCGCGGTGGCTCTCGCCGGATGCAGGGAGCAGCCGGTTGCGATCGGCGCCGCACACGCGAAGAGCCTCGGCGGCGCGCCGCAGGCGAGCGTTTGGGGCTGGGGCTTCAAGGCATCAGTCGTGCAGGCGGCGAACATCAACGCGATGGCAACCCACGTGCTCGACTTCGAGCCGATGTGGAGTCCGCCGACGCATGCGGTGTCGCCGACGGTGCCGGTCGCATTTGCGCTGGCCGAACTGCGCGGTGCAACCGGACAGCAGATCATCACGGCGGTGGCGAAGGGCCTCGAGATCCAGGGGCGCATGCAGTACGCGGGCAATCAGTACGAGCCCGAGCATCTCAGGTTCCATCCGCCGGGAGTTGCGGGCGCGTTCGGCAGCGCCATCGTTGCGTCGGAGCTGCTGGGGCTCGACGTGAACGGCACGCGGCACGCGCTTGGCATCGCCGCGTCGCGCGCGGGCTCGCTGCTGGCGAATGTCGGCTCGATGACCAAGTGCTCGCACTGCGGGGGTGCTGCCGCGGCCGGCCTCGATGCGGCGCTGCTCGCGCAGCGCGGGTTCACGGCGAACCCCGACGTGCTCGAAGCGCACAAGGGCGTGATCGCGACGTTCTATCCGGATGCTTTCGACGCGTCGCGCCTGCTCGGCTGGGGCAAGCCGTATCGGGTCGTCGATCCGGGGCTGGCGATCAAGATGTTTCCATCGCAATACGGCACCCACTATGCGATCACGGCGGGGCTCGACATTCACCGGCAAGCCGGCGGCGCGGCGCGCATCCGGCAGGTGCGCATCGTGTCGCCGCTGATGAAGTACGTGGACCGGCCGCAGCCCGCGACGGGCCTCGACGGCAAGTTCAGCCTGCAGTACACCGCCGCCGCCGCGATGCTCGACGGCAAGGTCGGCATCGACACGTTCACCGACGAGCGGCGCTTCCGTCCCGACATGGTCGAACTGCTCGCGAAAATCTCGCTGACGCAGGACCCGTCCATCGTCGGCGATTTCCACCACATGCACGTCGCCATCGAAGCCGGCCTCACCGACGGCAGCCGCGTCGAAGCGATCTGCCGCGGACCGAAGGGATCGTGGGGTGTGCCGCTCGCGCCATCCGATCATCGCGTCAAGCTGCTCGACTGTTTCCGCCGCGCTCTGCCGGCGGACAAAGTCGACGAGCTGATCGGCCTGTTCGAGCGGCTCGAGACGCTTGATGCCGGCGGCGTGGCGCAGCTCGTCGCGCTGATTGCATCGTCAACTTAACGAGGAGAGACACCATGCGCAAATCCGGTCGTGTAACAGCCGTAGCCGCGGCGCTGCTGGTCGCGGGCCTTGCCTGCACCAGCGCGCACGCACAAAAGGACTATCCGTCCAAGTCGATCCGTTTGATCGTACCGTTCGCGCCCGGCGGCGGCACTGATATCGTCGCGCGCGTGCTGGCGCAGAAACTGACTGAAGCTTTCATGCAGACGGTGATCGTGGACAACCGCGCGGGCGGCGGCGGCACGATCGGCGCCGAGATCGCAGTGCGCGCCACGCCCGACGGCTACACGGTGATCATCATGTCGGGCAGTTACGCCACGAATGCGGCGATGTACAAGCTTCCTTACGACCCGGTGAACGACATATTGCCGATGGGCCTCATTGGCGATACGGCGTTCATCGTTGCGCTGCATCCAGGGGTGCCGATAAAAAGCGTCGCTGAACTCGTCGCATACGCCAAGGCCAAACCCGGCGCGCTCAACTACGGCTCATCGGGCACCGGCGGCATCGCCCATCTCTCCGGCGCATTGTTCGATCTGCTGGCAGCGACCAAAATGACGCACGTCGCGTACAAAGGCACCGGCCCGGCGCTGAACGACCTGCTCGGCGGCCATATCCAGCTGATTTTCGGCAGCGCGCCGTCGACCATCCCGCTCGTGCGCGGCAACCGCCTGCGTGCCATCGCGGTCACTACCACCAAGCGTTCGGCCGCGCTGCCCGATCTTCCAACCGTCGCCGAAGCCGGTGTGCCGGGCTATGAGGTAGTGCTGTGGTATGGCGTGTTGGGACCCAAAGCGCTGCCAAAGAATATCGTCGCGCGCTGGAACACGGAAATCCGCAAAGTCACCAAGCTGCCGGACACGAAGCAACGGCTCATTTCCGAAGGCTTCGATATCGACGACAGCCCGCCTGCGGTGTTTCAGGCCACGCTCAAGCGCGACGTCGCGAAATGGACCAAAGTGGTGAAGGAGGCGAAGATCAAGGTTGAGTGAGCGGAAACAAGGACGGAACCCGGCTTCAGGCCGTGCTCACGGAGTCGGCGCGGGATACGGCAAACTTTTTGTGGCGCGGCAGGTAGAGAGCCAACGGCAGCCCCAGGTACCCAATCGCTGCGGATGCAAGAATTGCCCACGTGTACGCTCCAGTGAGATCGAAAAGCACGCCGCCCAGCCAGCCGCCCAAGGCCATGCCCGTGCTGGCACCCAGCATCTCGAAGGAGTAAATCGAACTGAGCGGCGCTAGATCGCCGAATAACTGGCGGTTAATAATCGGAAAGCCTACCATCTCGCCTCCGTAGCACAGGCCAAAGATGACGGCAAACAGATAGAACGCCCAGGCATCGCTGGCAAACAATAGAATAAGCACCGAAGTGCTCTGGCCAATCATAGCCATCAGGAGGACAGACCGGCCGCCGAGCCGCTCCGTGAG
>JACPTJ010000054.1 GCA_016192835.1 Betaproteobacteria bacterium | reverse complement strand
TGCGGTGGGTGAAGTAGTGCGCTTCCATGCGCGCCAATCCCAGCGCGACTCCGTCGCTCGCGAAGTAGGCGACGGTGTCAGGGCTGGGCCGCAGCGTCGAGCACGATCCCTCGTAGCTGCTCCAGGCGCGCGCCGCCGGCATATGCACTGCAGGGTCCGGATGCGTAAGCCGCTGGTAATAGGCGGCGAGCAGATCGCGACGCTCGCTGGCTGGAATCACGTTCGCAAACGCGTGCCACGCTTCGGGAAAAATGTGCTTCAGGCCGTAGAGGAACCAGTCGATCTCGCTTTGGCGGCACAGAAAAATGCCGCGCAGCACGAAGCCGGCGCAGCGTGCGGGGTGCGCCGCGCCGTAGGCCAGTGCGAGCGTGCTGCCCCACGAGCCGCCGAATACAATCCAGCGCGCGATACCGAGGTGCTTGCGCAAGCGCTCGATATCGTCGATCAGGTGTGGCGTGGTGTTTTCGCGCAGCTCGCCGAGCGGCGTCGAGCGCCCTGCGCCGCGCTGGTCGAAGATGACAATACGGTAATGCGCAGGATCGAAAAAGCGGCGGTGATTGGGCGCGGCTCCGGCCCCGGGCCCGCCGTGCAGGAACACCACTGGCACGCCCCGCGGGTTGCCCGACTGTTCCCAATACAGGGTGTGGGTGCTGTCCAGCGCGAGCATGCCGGAGCTGTAGGGCTCGAGCTGCGGATAAAGTTCGGTGCGTATGCCGGGAGAAATGTCCATTGCTGCGTGCGGTAGGGGTTCGTCGGACCCGTGAAAATAGCACAAGCTCGCCGTGCGCGAAACCACGCGTAGCGGCTGGGCGGCGAAAGGAGCGCCGTGGGCGTGCGTTATAATGAAAAATACGGATTTTTTGTGATTGATAAGGAACGGCAATGGCAAAAACAAGAATCGAACACGACACCTTTGGCGATATCGAGGTGCCGGCTGAACGCTTGTGGGGTGCGCAGACCCAGCGCAGCCTGATCAATTTCCGGTTTCCCGGCGAAGTGATGCCGATCGCGGTGGTCCACGCCCAGGTCATGGTCAAGCGTGCGGCGGCGGTCGTCAACATGGAGCTCGGCCTGCTCGACCAGAAAAAGGGCCGCGCCATCGTCGAGGCGGCCGACGAAGTGCTCGCCGGCAAGCACGACGGGGAATTCCCGTTGGTGGTGTGGCAGACCGGATCGGGCACCCAGACCAACATGAACGTCAACGAGGTATTGGCCAACCGCGCGTCCGAAATTCTCGGCGGCAGCCGCGGCGAAAAGCGGCTGGTTCATCCCAACGATGACGTCAACAAGGGACAGTCGTCGAACGACACTTTTCCCACTGCGATGCACGTCGCGGCGGTGATCGCGCTCGATGAGAAATTGCAACCCGCGGTGCGCAAGCTGCGCGATACGCTCAACCGGAAATCGAAACAGTTCGCGAAAATCGTCAAGATCGGCCGCACCCATTTGCAGGACGCAACACCGCTTACGCTGGGGCAGGAGTTCTCGGGTTACGTGTCGCAGCTCGATCACGGACTCGCCCACGTCGAAGGCGCGCTGCCACATCTGTGCGAGCTTGCGCTTGGCGGCACTGCGGTGGGTACCGGTTTGAACGCGCACCCCAAATTTGCGGTGATGGTCGCGGCAGAGCTGGCGCAGTTCACCAGCCTGCCGTTTGTCACGGCGCCCAACAAGTTCGAGGCGCTCGCTTCATGCGACGGTGTGGTGCACGCGCACGGTGCACTGAAGACGCTCGCCACGTCGTTGATGAAAATCGCCAACGACGTGCGCTGGCTGGCAAGCGGCCCGCGCTGCGGCATCGGTGAGCTCACTATTCCGGAAAATGAACCGGGCAGCTCGATCATGCCGGGCAAGGTCAACCCGACGCAGTCGGAGTCGCTGACCATGCTGTGCTGTCAGGTATTCGGCAACGACGTGGCGATCAACCTCGGCGGTGCCTCGGGTAACTTCGAGCTCAACGTGTTCCGGCCGCTCGTAATCCGCAATTTCCTGCACAGTGCGAGCCTGCTTGCGAACGGTTGCACCAATTTCAACGAGTACTGTGCGGCCGGCATCGAGCCCAATACGGCGCGCATCGAGCAGCTGATGCGTGAGTCGCTGATGCTGGTCACGGCGCTGAACCCGCACATCGGCTACGACAAGGCGGCGAAAATCGCCAAGAACGCGCACCAGCAAGGCCTCACGCTCAAGGAATCTGCGATCGCGCTCGGCTACGTGACGGCCCGGCAGTTCGATGAGTGGGTAAAACCCGAAGACATGGTGTGAGCCGGCCGTGCTGATCCCGTCGCAGCGGCCCCGCCAGCCGCGGACTTGATTTGGATCAACCTGAAGCGCGTAAGCTATTTGATCTGGATCAATCTGAATCCCCGGTTCTCAATCCAGAATCGGGCAGGCACAGAATGGATTATCAACCCATGGGAAAAGCCGAACGAGACGTGAAGGCGGCGCGCGACGATGGCATCGAAGCCCGGGTTCCTGGTGTACCCGGCGGTGCGGTGCTTGAAGGCGAGGGACGCGCGTCCGTTTCCACCGGCTCGAGCGGCCAACCGGCGGGTCAGACGGTGTCCCTGCCGCATGCCGATCGCTTCTTCGAAATCCGGCTCGAGTCGATCGGAGGCCTGGGCGCGCACGCGGCAGGACAGGTGCTGGCGACAGCCGCAGTGCTGCGGATGGGCCTGAACGGCGCGCATTTTTCCTCGTATGGGTCGGAAAAGAAGGGTTCGCTGGTGCGCTCGTTCGTGCGCCTGGGGCCCACGGACCGGCCGATACGCACGAGCGCGCCTGTCGAGGCGCCTGATGCCGTCGTGGTTTTCCACGCAGCACTTCTGCACAATCCCGCGACACTCGCCGGACTCGTCAAGGACGGCACGTTCATCTACAACGCGCCGCGGGGACCCGTTCCGGAGGAACTTGCGGCGCTGCCGCGCACCGCGCGCGTGATCCGCGTCGACGCTTTGGGAATCGCGGTGAAAGAACAATCCCGCCCCAACGCGGTGCTGCTGGGGACGTTGTGCGGCGCGTTTCCGTTTCTCGATGCAGGGCAAGTGCTCGACGCGCTTTCCGAGGAGTTTGCGGGAAGGCATCCGGAGGCGGTCGCATCGAACGAACGTGCGTTCCGGCGCGGTGGCGCGGAGTTTGAGACGCTCGCGGGCGTGGGCCGTGCCGAGGGGGACCTTCCAATCGCCGGTGGCGAGCCGGCGTGGGGCTACGCAACGCAGCCCGTCGGCGGGATTATTCCAGAGCCCGGCAACACGGTGTGGAATGATCTGTCAGCCTCGCGTACGGGATCGCTGCCGGTTTTCAACAGGGAGAGGTGCATACACTGCGGCCTGTGCGACCTCGTCTGCCCCGACTATTGCCTGGTGTGGGAAGACGGCGAGAAGGGCGGCAGGTTCGAGCGCGAGCTGATGGGCGTGGATTACCGCTATTGCAAGGGCTGCATGCGCTGTGTGGAGTCCTGCCCGGCCAGTGCGCTGACCAAGAAGACCGAAACCCCGGGCCTGGCCGACCGGCTGCGGGTGCCGCTTTTTCCCGACATGATCGAATGAGGTGGACGGCGTGACGACCCAGATACTGGAATTTGCTTCCCGCGCGGCGGATGCCGGTCCGGGCGGTTCCGTGCGGCAGAAACGCGAATTCAAGAGCGGCAACGAGGCTGCCGCGCTGGCCGCGCGCGATATCGGTTTTCACGTGATGGGCTATTTCCCGATCACGCCTTCCACCGAGGTTGCCGAGAGCCTCTCGAAGATGCAGGCCGAGGGCCAGCACGAAATCGTGATGGTCGCGGGCGACGGCGAGCACGGTGCTGCCGGCATTTGCTACGGCGCTGCGCTCGGCGGCGGCCGGGTGCTCAATGCGACCAGCTCGCAGGGTCTGCTGTACGCGCTCGAGCAGCTCCCGGTGCAAGCGGGCACGCGCGTGCCGATGGTGCTCAACATCGCCGCACGCGCCATCTCCGGGCCGCTCGATATCCGTGGCGACCATTCGGACATTTACTACGCGCTGAACACCGGCTGGATCATGCTGTGCGCGCGCGACCCGCAGGCGGTGTACGACCTGAACTTTGCGGCCGTGAAGATCGGCGAGCATCCCGATGTGCGACTACCGGTGCTGGTGGCCTACGATGGGTTTTTCACGAGCCACCAGAAGCGGCGGATCCAGGTGTTCGACGACCCGGAGGCGATTCGCAGTTTCCTCGGCGAGCGGCCTGACTTCCCGTCGCCGCTCGACACGGAGCACCCGACGACCTTCGGTCCTTACATGAATGATCCGGACCTCATCAACAACAAGGTCCAGCTCTCGCAGGCGATGGAGGCAGCGCAGCGGGTGATCCCCGAGGTCTTCGCCGAGTTGGAGAAGATGACCGGCCGCGCCTACCCGGTGCTCGATGCCTATCGGATGGAAGACGCCGAGGTCGCAATGGTGCTGCTCAACTCGGCCGCCGAGACGGCCAAGGAGACCGCCGACGATTTGCGCGCGAAGGGCGAGAGGGTCGGCGTGCTTTCGCCGAATGTGCTGCGACCATTCCCCGCGGAGGAATTCCGGCGCGCGCTGCGGCCGGTGAAGGCGCTTACCATCGGCGACCGCGCGGATTCGTACGGCGCGGGCGGCGGCAACCTGTCGCTCGAGGTACGCGCCGCGATCCAGATCGACCCGGAGAACGACACCCAGGTTCTGTCGCGCATTTACGGCCTCGGCGGCAAGGATTTCTACGCGGCCGATGCCCAGCAGTTCTTCGAGCTGGCGCTCACCGCGGCGAAGACCGGGCGCGTC
>JACPTJ010000053.1 GCA_016192835.1 Betaproteobacteria bacterium | reverse complement strand
CGTTCGACCGGCCAAGATCTCTTTCTCCGCCACGCGGGCCGCGTCGAGAGCAGCCTCCGCATCCACCTTTATGAAAGCATTGAGCTGGGGATTTTGAGACGAAACGCGCTCGAGCAGCCCCTGAATCAGTTCCACCGGCGAGAGGCGGCGTGCCGCATATGCAGCACTGATTTGACCGGCGGCGAGCCAGTGCATTTCGGTCATGACGATGTTCTGACCCGCATGGGCGGCCAAGGTTCGGCTGCAGGATCGTCGGGCGCGAGTAAAAAGCCTCGCGCCTGCGCCGCCGCTTGCGCGGCTGCGGTAACGTCATCCGGAAATTCATTCACCGCTTTCTCCAGCCCTGCCTTCAACGCCAAAGAAAAAACGTCCAGCTTTGATTCATGCGCAACCTTTACCGACATGATGGCCCTCCGAATACTATTTCGTGAATATGGCAGCACACTCAAGCCTGCCTTTCCAGGCAGCCCGACGCGGTCCCGACACCATGGCGCGCGGTCTCCATGGCCACCTCGGCGTCGAGCAGATCGAGCAGGCCGCGCACCCACGACTCGCGAATGTCCCGGCCGATGAACACCATGCGCGTGCGCCGGTCCTCCGACGGCCAGCGCTCCAACCAGACCGGAGCGTGATAAACGTGCTGCACGCCATGGATGACCGCCGGGCGGTCAGGCTGCTCGGCGACCCGGACGATACCCTTCATCCGCAGCAGATCGGCGCCGCAGTTCTCGGCAAGCGCCGAGAGAAACAGCGCAAGCGTGACCGCGCGTACCGGCTCGTCGCGCACCACGCAGAAGGACGTTAGTTCGGCGCTGTGGTCATGGTGCCCGCGGGCACCCGCGGCCGCGACGGTCTCCTGGGCGAGCCAAGCCTGCACGTCGGGATGCTTGCCGGCCACATTGTAGAGCCCCGAATCGAACAACGCGGAAGGTTCGACCGCGCCACTCACGACCGGCAAAACGGGCGCACCGGGATTGACCCTGGCGAGCCGGCCAGCGATCGCGGCCGGCTGTGCGCCGGGCAGATCGGTCTTGGTGAGCACGATCCGGTCCGCGACTGCGGCCTGGCGCAGCGCTTCAGCGTAGTGCTCGAGCGTCGCGAGCCCGGTGACCGCATCCACTGTCGCAACCACTCCGTCCAGCGCGTAGACCTCGCAGAGATCGCGATCGGTCATCAACGCGTGCAGGATAGGCGCGGGGTCGGCGAGACCCGTCGTTTCGATGACGACACGTTCGAACGGCGGCACCGTCCCCGCCGCGCGCCGGACCGCGAGGTCGCCGAGCGTCGCCACCAGGTCGCTCCGGATATTGCAGCACAGGCAGCCGTTCGAGAGCCGGATGAAGCTCTCGTCGCTGGTCTCGATGAGATCGTGATCGAGACCGACGGCGCCGAACTCGTTGATGATCACCGCCGTCCGGCGCATCGCCGGATGGTGCAGCAGGCGCCCGAGCAGCGTGGTCTTGCCGCTGCCGAGGAAGCCGGTGATGACCGAAACCGGGATCATTCGTCGCTTGGCGCCGGCGCGATCCGCACCGCGCTGCCGCATTCCACGCCGAGCACGCCTCGAACTGCGTTCAACAGGCCCACCACCGAGGCACACGCGCGCGGGCGTTCCTCGCGGGGGCCGCCGGGAGCTTCACCGGCGCCTCGCGAGCGCACGCACCAGCGAAACGGCATCCCCTGGCCGGAGGGCTGCTCGACCCAGACGATCGTGCCGTCGTGCGCGCGGATCACGGCGACGATCGGCGGCTCGCCAGCTTCGACCGACCCGGCGACACGCCACAACGCAAGGCTGTCGGCGAGAAAAGTCCGGACCCGAGCGCTGTCCACGCTCGCCACGCCTGCGGCGGCCGCACTCACAGCATCGGACCGCTGAGGATCTCTTCGGAAATCTTGCGGTAGAGGTATTGGCCGTCCTTCAGATCGCCCAGGAACCGACCGTTCTCGACCACGATTTTGCCGCGCAGCACGGTCAGCGAGGGCCAGGCATGCACCTCGTGACCCTCCCACGGCGAATAATCGGACTCGTGGAGCATCTCCTTGCGGAGCGTCATCCGCTGCGACGGGTCGAGCACCGCGATGTCGGCATCGCTGCCGGGGGCGATTGCACCCTTGCGCGGATACAGGCCCATGATCTTCGCGGCATTGGTCGAGACGAGATCGACGAACTTCGCGATCGAGTAACCGCGCCGGCCCACCATCTCGGTGAACATGATCGCAACGCGCGGCTCGACACCGGCGTTCCCGCCGGTGGTATCGTCGATGCGCTTGCCCTGCAGCTTGACTTTCAATGTGCAGCAGATCTCGTCCGTGCCGACCGTATGTATCGTGCTGTCGCGCATCGCGGCCCACAGCGCGTCCTGGTCGGCCTTGGACTTGAGCGACGGATAGGTGTGGTAGATCTGGCCGTTGGGACGTTTGTAATCCTCGGCCGTGTACATCAGGTACTGGTGCAGCGTCTCGCTGTAGACCGGCAATCTGCGCGCGCGTGCCTCGCGGATGGCCTGAGCGCCGGATGCGGCGCTCACGTGCATGAAATAAAGCGCGATGCCCGCTACGTTCTGCGCGAGCCCGATAACGCGGCGGAACGACAAGTCCTCGCACAACGCGTTGTGGACCTCGGCCATGTTCTCGAAACCGGCGCGGTCCTCGCGGAACAACTTGTCGTACATGTGCATCACGATGTCGTTGTCCTCGCCGTGCACCACGCACATACCGCGCTCCCGCGCGACGACCTTGAACACCTCCCAGATATCGCCGAAGTCGACCATGCGCCCGCGCCGGCTCGGCATAACGTCGGTGGTGAAGATCTTGACCGTCGGGTAGCCCGCGCGCAGCGCCTCGCCGAGCTCGCCGAATATCTCCGGGGGCAGCGCCCCTTCGACCATCACGTGGAAGCTGTGGTCGCAATAACACTGGCCGGTCCACTTCTGGTGGCACCGCTCAATCGCCTGCTGGATCGTGATGCCGTGCGTCCAGCGCGCAAAATCGATCATCGTCGTCGTGCCGCCGTAAAGCGCCGCGCGGCTCACGACCGAGGGCGGATCCGTGAGGCCGGGCGTGCCGTCCAGGTGCGGCAGGAACCACGAACAGTGGACGTGCGGATCAATGCCGCCGGGCATCACGATCTTGTCGCCGGCGTCGACCAGGCGCTGCGTCGTCTGCGGGCCGAACGTCCCGGCAGCGGCCACCGCGACGATCGTCCCGCCCTCCACGGCGACGTCGAACGCGCCCACGCCCTGCGGCGTCACTACCTGATTTCCCCGGATCACCAAGTCGAGCATTTGCGGCACCTCCTCTGGGTTCGTCGTATCGAACGATTATGCGCTGCGTCCATCGGGAGTTAATCAGGGTACTATACCTCCCGAAGGGATCGTTTCAGTCTACCTTGGCGCCTGACTCCCTGATTACCTTACCCCATTTATCAATCTCTTTTTTCACATGCGCCGCAAGTTGCTCTAGAGTGCTTGTAATTACAGTAAGGCCCAAGGACTCAAGCTTACTTATGACGTCCTTAGACATGAGCGCTTTCGCGGTGGCGTCGTTGAGTTTGGATATGATCGCGGGCGGAGTACCTGCCGGCGCTAATAACGCGTTCCATGTTGTTTGCTCGAATCCGGGCAAACCGGATTCTGCAAGAGTGGGCACATCTGGCGACACTGAGGATCTTTTAACGGTTGTGACCCCTAGCAGCCTGTTGGACTTAGGGTTGGACTTAGGGTTTTTCGGTCGAGAATTTGGGATGGCATCAAATATTTTGCGGCATTGTCATACAACATATCCCACATTGTTAGAAAAATTGCGGCAACATTGTGAACTTATCCCCATCGCGCCCCGTTCAAACCCCTAAGGATCCGCGCAACAATAAAGTCACAGTTCCGAGCCTAATTCAGACAGATAGAGTCTGACCACGGCACGCGCGAATGTGCCTGAGAGGCTCATGGAAAGCCGTTCGGTGCATCGATCGGATGGTTGACGGCTTGTGTTATAAATGTCAGAATTCGTCCACTAGAGGAGGACTTCGGACATTATGCGCACACCCCGGTTTGACGCTGACGCGCTGCTTCCGCTGTTCCGGCGGCGCCAGATTGTGACCATGGACGAGATGAAGGCCACGTTGGGGACTGCAGTGGAGCGAACGGTCTTCCGCAAATTGCGGGAATTTCCGTACCACTCCAGCTATTCGCACCGCGGCAAGTTCTACACGCTCGAGGCCTTGGCCGAGTTCGATGAGCGCGGCCTGTGGAACTGCAGGGGCGCTTGCTTTTCGCGATTCGGCACTCTGATCGATACGGCAGAGCAGTTCGTGACGCGCTCCGATCGCGGGTGTCTCGCTTCGGAGCTGGCGGGTGAACTCCAGGTCCCGGTCAAGGAGCCCCTGCTCAAGCTCGTGAGCGCGCGGCGCCTTGTCCGAAAGGAGGTCGCGGGCCAGTACCTGTATTGCGCGACCGACGCTGCAAAGCGCACGGAGCAACTGCATCAACGCCACACACCGGTGACTGCGGAAACGTTGCCCTTTCTACGCGATGCCTTGGCGCAGAGCTCGGATGAGACGAAGGCAGCCATCATCCTGTTCTTCAGCACGCTCAACGAGCGGCAACGCCGGCTATACGCTGGGCTCGAGTCGCTACGCCTAGGACATGGCGGGGACAGCCGGATCGCGGAGCTGACCGGGCTGGATGTCCACACCGTGGCCAAAGGCAGATCCGAATTGCTCGAGCGCGACGTGCAACTCGAGCGCATTCGGCGTCCTGGCGCCGGACGTCCGCGGCTGGAAAAAAAACCCCGGAAGTCATCGACGCGATCCAAAAGGTGATGGAGCACCACACTGCGGGCGACCCGATCAACGGCCTCAAGTGGACTCGCAAGACGACCCTGAAGATCAGTCGTGAGCTACACCAGGCCGGCATTGGGGTGTCGCCGAAGACCGTCGGGCGCTTGCTCAAGGGCATGAAGTTCTCGCTGCGCGTCAATCACAAGAAAGTCGCGGGCAAATCCAGTCCCTTTCGCAATCAGCAGTTCGAGTACATCAATCGCACGCGCCGGCGCTTTGAGCGCCAAGGCTGGCCGGCCATCAGCATCGACACCAAGAAGCGCGAGTTAGTCGGGCGCTTCAAGAACGCGGGGACGAGCTGGGAGCGCACACCCGTGCTCGTCAATGACCACGATTTCAGGACCGATGCGAGCGGTGTCGCCATCCCGTGGGGGCTCTTCGACACCCAGGCTAATCGCGGGCAAGTCTTCATCGGCACATCCCACGACACGCCCACATTCTCGGTCACTGCCCTTGCGCAATGGTGGAGCAGCGCAGGCCGCAGACGCTACCCACACACCAAGCGTCTGCTCATCCTCGCCGACTGTGGTGGCAGCAATGGCGCCCGCACGCGGGCTTGGAAGCACGAACTACAGACTCGCTTCAGCAATCGTTTCGGGCTCACGCTCACCATTTGCCACTACCCCCCTGGCACCTCCAAGTGGAACCCCATCGAGCATCGCCTCTTCAGTGAAATCAGCAAGAACTGGGCTGGCCAACCTCTCGAGAGCTACGAGACCGTGCTAAACTTTATCCGCACCACGAAAACGGCCACCGGTCTCGTCGTCAATGCTACCCTGCTCGACGGTGACTACCCGACCGGCCTCAAGGTATCCGAGGCGCAGATGAACGAGGTGAACCTACGCCGACACAAGGTCCTGCCGATGTGGAACTACACACTCGTTCCCGCACGGTCGAAAATGTGAATTTATTTTTGCGCGGGCACTTAGAGCGGTGGGAACCGGGCGCGCGTGCCGCGCTCAGGGCGAGATCAGCCCCTCGCGGATTGCGTACTTGGTCAGCTCGGCGACGTTGTGCAGATCGAGCTTGCGCATGATGTTGCGCCGATGGACTTCGACCGTGCTCACCGCGATGTGCAAGCGCGCCGCGATTTCGGATGAGCTCTTGCCATCGGCAAGCAGCGCCAGCACTTCGCGCTCGCGCCGCCCCAGATTCGCGCTGGCGCTGCCCGCCGGCGCTGTCTTACCCCGTGCCGCCTCAACGATGCTGCCTGCGACTTCGGGGCACAGGTACGTCTGGCCCTGCGCAATCGCGCGGATCGCGCGCGCCAATTCATCCCCGGCGGAGGCCTTGATCAGATAGCCTTTGGCGCCGGCGTTCAGCATTTCCAGCACGAAGCGCCTGTCGGAATAAGCCGACAGCGCGATCACTTTCAAGCGGGGGTGTCCGGCAAGCAGGCGCCGCGTTGCCTCGATGCCGTTCATGCCGGGCATGGCGATGTCGACTACCGCGACATCAGGCATCGTTCGCGCGACGACGTCGAGCAGTGCCGCACCGTCGCCCGCTTCGCCGACCACGGCGATATCGGTTTCTTTCTCGAGCATCGAGCGCAATGCCGCAATGAGCATCCGGTGGTCGTCCGCGAGCACGACGCGAATGCTCATGGACAACCTTCCGGTCGCAAGCGCTGCGGCAGCAACCGCGCCCTCGATACGGCAACAGTCCCGTCACCGGACACACGCGCCAACAGCGGCTCGCCGCTGATCGGTCGCAGCCGTTCCCCAGTGCTCACTTGCCCCTCCTCCATGACCCGGCCGATCTGCAAATCGGGATCTTGCGATCCCGTGCGCCAGCCGCCCGCTGATGGCAACGCCGTTCGGTGATGATCTTCGCGGTAACGGCTTGGCGTATTCTGCCATACCGGACGGCGGCGTGTTGCGGGCGGACGAGCGCGCCGCGCTGTCCAGAGGTTCCGGCGCACGGTTGCCGTGCGCCTCAACGGGCAGGAATAACGATCTCGATCGAAGTGCCCACCCCGGGCTGGCTGTGGATCTTCATCTCCCCGCCCAGCATGGCGGCGCGCTCGCGCATCCCGATCAGGCCAAAGGACCTGCGCATGCTTTGATCGACGCTGGCGAAGCCCTTGCCGTTGTCATTGATGTCCAGCGTAATTTTCCCGGCGGGATCGCGATAGAGCGACACGATGACTTCGGTCGCCTGGGCGTGGCGCGCGACGTTGGTGAGCGACTCCTGGACCATCCTGTAGAGCGGCGTGGCAAGCCCGTCATCCACGGACAGGTCCGCCGGGTGAACGCTGAATTCGCACTCGATGCGGGTTCGCTCCGAAAACTCTTCCACCAGCTCGTGCAGCGCGGTTACCAGGCCCAACTGGTCCAATAAAACGGGGCGCAGGTTGGCCGCGATCTGGCCGACGGCGGTTATCGTCTCGGTTAGCAGCAAGTTCATTTCCTGTATCTGCTGGGTCAGGCAAGGTTCCCTGGCGGAAACTACCGACGTAATCGATGCGATCTGCAATTTGAGCACGGTCAGCTTCTGCGCCAACTCATCGTGCAGCTCCCGGGCAACGCGCTTGCGTTCTTCCTCCTGGAACGACTCCTGCACGGCGGTCAATGCCTGCAATTCCTGGCGCGATCTCTCGAGGTCGGCGGTGCGCGACTTAACGCGTGCTTCCAATTCGGTGTTGGCCCGCTGCAGTTTTTCTTCGCTTTCGCGCCGTGCGCGCGCCCACGCGATGGTCGTCAAGGCAGCGGCGAGGATAAGAATCGCCGTGACCAAAGCCGTAATGCCGGCGCGAATTTGGAGCGGCGCGTAAATTTCCGCACCGTCGACTTTTGCTACCAGGAGCCACGGGGAATCCGGAATCGGCCGCAGGAAGGCCAGCACCTTTACTCCACGGTAATCCACCCCGGTCACGACCCCCTGCTGTCCTGTCAGGCCCATCGCCTCGACGAGATCGGGTTGGTCAAGCGGCAGTTGCAGGTTGAACTGCGCGTCTTTCTGGTGTCGCAGATCAGTCAGATACCTCACGCGGTTCTCGTCCCGCCCAACCAGCAGCGTCTCCGCGCTGAGGCTGGGTATGGGCCAGGATTCAATCAGCGCGTGCAAGGATGTTTCCGGATCGATATCGAAAACGAGGACGGCAACGGGAGAAGCATCGTTTGGGCTCGCATATACCGGTGCGAGAATATCGATTTCCGGTTCCCTTTTGTCCTTATTCACCGAAAGATGAAAATCTGAAATGACGATGTTGCCGGTACGCATGACCTCGGCGGCGGCCCGGTATTCCACTGCGTTTATCTCCGGGGGCTCATGAGTGCTCAGCAATGGGTAACCTTCTGCATCGACGAGGGTTACTGCCCGGTAGCCGTACGATTCCGCAATCGATGCGAACCGGGATTTGATCGCCGCTGCTGCGTCGCCTTCGACCGCCCCGTGTTTCAGCCACCGTCCGATTTCGCCAGCCAGGAAAGAGTGCCGGCCTTGCATCCTGGCGCTCGCCCGCCGTTCGCTCATCCACGACGTAACCTGCTGTGCCCTGAGCTCGGCGACGACGCTCAAGTGCTCCGCTGCGTGATGCCTGATTGACTGCCGCTGGTAGTCGAAGGCCAGATAGCCCACGCCGGCAATTGCTGTTGCCAGAACCCCAAAGACGACCGCTATAAACGACTTGGCGCTGAGTCTGGGAAACAGGATAGGCATGACGATAGCTTGGGCATAGTTGTCATTCCCGAAAACTGAAAGTCACCGAAGTTGCCGATCCTTCAGGTGATACGCAGCGAGCCGCTATTTATTGCAGCGCGGGATTTGCACGCCCGGCGCGCGTAGCGCGAAGCAAACTGCCTGTTCTTACGAAATCTACCGAGAAATCAGCGCGCAGGCTATACCGCGCATACCATATTTTGGGCTACCGGGATTGGGGTAGAGCGGCGGCTACAGCGCGGCAGAAGTCTATTTATTGATGTAAATCACAGGAACCACAAAAACCCGCTTTACCCCTTGAATTCCGCTATATGTTGTCTTAGTCTGTTCGGCAACCACTAGATATAGTGTTTTCGGGGGGAGGGTTGTGCTTCATAACGCTGGGAATGTCGTTGCGGCGGTTCCGCATTTGCCCACCGATGTCATCAAGCGCGACGGCAGCCGCAAGCGTTTCGATGCCGCCAAGATCGAATCCGCGCTCGCGCGCGCGGGTACCGCGACCGGCGAGTTCGGCGCGGACGCTGCTGCACAGGTGACCGCGCAAGTCATCAAGGTCATCGCCCACCGTTACCCCGGTAGCGCGCCGGCGATCGAAGACATCCAGGATATCGTCGAGCAGGCGCTGATCGCGGCCGACTTCATGGCGACCGCGCGCGCCTACATCGTCTACCGCGAGCAGCACAAGCAGTTGCGCGCCGACCGCAAGACCCTGATGGATGTGGCCGCTTCGGTCAACGAGTATCTCGAGCAGCAGGACTGGCGCGTTAACGCCAACGCCAACCAGGGTTATTCGCTCGGCGGCCTGATCCTCAATACGTCCGGCAAGGTCATTGCCAATTACTGGCTGTCGCACGTCTATCCGCCGGAAGTCGGCGCCGCGCACCGCGACGGCAGCATCCACATCCACGATCTCGACATGCTCGCCGGCTACTGCGCCGGCTGGTCGCTGCGCATGTTTCTGCACGAAGGATTGAACGGCGTGCCGGGCAAGGTCGAAGCGAAGCCTCCCAAACACCTGTCGAGCGCGGTCGGCCAGATCGTCAACTTCCTGGGCACGCTGCAGAACGAGTGGGCGGGCGCGCAGGCGTTCTCGTCGTTCGACACCTACATGGCGCCGTTCATCCGCAAGGATAACCTCGACTACGCGACGGTCAAGCAGTGCATCCAGGAGCTGATTTACAACCTCAACGTGCCGTCGCGGTGGGGTACACAGACTCCCTTCACAAACCTGACGTTCGATTGGGTGTGCCCGGAAGACCTGCGCGAGCAGATCCCGGTGGTGGGCGGGGAAGAGATGCCGTTCACCTACGGCGAGCTCGCGCCCGAGATGGAGATGATCAACCGCGCCTACATCGAAGTGATGATGGCGGGCGATGCGAAAGGGCGTGTCTTCACGTTCCCGATCCCGACCTACAATATGACGCGGGATTTCGAGTGGGACACGCCGATGGCCGGGCTGCTGTTCGAAATGACGGCGAAATACGGGCTGCCCTACTTCCAGAACTTCATCAACTCGGATCTCACGCCCAACATGATCCGCTCGATGTGCTGCCGGCTGCAGCTCGACCTGCGCGAACTGCTGAAGCGCGGCAACGGGTTGTTCGGCTCGGCGGAACAGACCGGTTCGCTGGGCGTCGTCACGCTCAACTGCGCGCGGCTGGGCTACCTCTACCGCGGCGACGAAAAAGCGCTGCTCGCGCGCATCGATGAACTGCTCGAGATCGCGAAGACGAGCCTCGAAATCAAGCGCAAGGTGATTCAGCGCCACATGGACAACGGGCTTTTCCCCTACACCAAGCGCTACCTCGGCACGCTGCGCAACCATTTCTCGACGGTCGGCGTCAACGGCATCAACGAGACGATCCGCAACTTCACGCGCGACGAGCACGACATCACGAGCACCTGGGGCCATGCCTTCGCGTGCCGGCTGCTCGATCATGTACGCGAGAAAATCCGCGCGTTCCAGGAAGCGACCGGGCACATGTACAACCTCGAGGCCACGCCCGCCGAAGGCACGACTTACCGCTTCGCCAAGGAAGACCGCAAGCGCTACCCGGACATCATCCAGGCCGGCAGCGCCGAGATGCCTTACTACACCAATTCCTCGCAATTGCCCGTCGGCTTTACCGACGATCCGTTCGAAGCGCTAGAACGGCAGGAAGAGCTGCAGAAAAAATACACCGGCGGCACGGTGCTGCATCTCTACATGAGCGAGCGCATCTCGTCGATCGCCGCGTGCAAGGCGCTGGTCAGGCGCGCGCTCGAGCGCTTCGGCATTCCCTACGTCACGGTGACGCCGACCTTCTCGATTTGCCCCCAGCACGGCTACCTCGCGGGCGAGCACCCGTTCTGCCCGCAATACGCATCGCCCCTGGGTCGTGCGCTCCCCGAGGACGCCCATATCATGGCAAACCGCCATGGCGTCGCTCGAGCCCTATCTGCCCCCGCACCTGGTGGCCGCGCTCTCATGGCGGAGGGCCCTGC
>JACPTJ010000052.1 GCA_016192835.1 Betaproteobacteria bacterium | reverse complement strand
CGGTGAGGATGCCGCACTGGTCGTTCGGCGTGCGTTACATTCACCAGCTGATCCGGCGCAGCATGGGACATTCGCGGATTTTCGAGGTGATGTTTCCCGGCGATCCGTGCCACGCCTACCTGGTCAGCACCAACACGCTCGCCGAGAATACGCTGGTCACCGCCCATGTGCTGGGTCACGCCGATTTCGCCAAAAACAACCAGCTGTTTGCGCGCTTCGAGCAGATGGCGGGAACGCACATCGTCGAGCACGCCGCCGCGCAGGCCCACCGCATCGAGGCGGCGGTTACCGAATTCGGCCAGCAGCGCGTGGAGGCGGTGCTGGATGCCGCGCTGGCGCTTGAACCCCATGTTGACGCCAACACCGAACTGCACCGGCCACCTTATCCGGCGCGGGCGGAAACAGCGGAGCCGACCACGGCGGAGGAGCCATTTCACAAACGCTTCAAAGGGCTGCCAGGTGAAAAATCCGCGCCCGAAACTTCAAAGGAACGCCGCCCCACACCCGTTCCGCCCGGCCCGGAATACGATCTGCTGTGGTTCATCGCACACTACGCGCCCGAGATGGAAGACTGGGAGCGCGACGTGTTCCTCGCGGTGCGAGAGGAATCCTTTTACTTTTATCCCGTGTTTGCCTGCCAGATCATGAATGAGGGCTGGGCCACGTATTGGCACGCGCGGCTGCTGCGCGAAGCCGATTTCCTGCCCGAGAACGTGTACCTGGACGCCATCAAGGCGCACTCGGATGTGGTGCGCCCGTTTGCGGCGGAGCAGCAGACCGCGCTCGCGGTCAACCCCTACCACCTGGGGTTCTCGCTGTGGGAAAACATCGTGGAACGGCAGGGAATCGAAAAAGCACGACAGATCTGCCGCGACGAAGACGACTTCGGCTTCATCCGCAATTATCTGGACCGCGAGCTGGCGGAAAAACTGGGGTTGTTTGTATTCGAAGCGCGAGATGACGGCGAGATTAGAGTCGCCGCGCGCGATATCGACGCGGTGCGCGAAGCGATACTCGCACCCAGGTTCAACTACGGAGCACCGCGCATCTGCGTGTCGGAGCTGCGCCATGACGGGACCCTGGTGCTCATCCATGACCATCACAGCGATGGCCGGGGGCTCGATCTCGAACGCGCGGCCCGGGTGCTCGAATACGTGCAACGCGTATGGCGCCGCCCGGTGATACTGCACACGACCGACTCCCACGGAGCGGCGCACGAGCTCGCGGCGCGCAAGAACGGTTAGCGGGTTTGAATCAACTTTGCACCAGAACCTTCAGGCGCCCATCGTTGCATGACCTGGCGATTCGCCAGGAACGCGCATCAGACAGGAGGGCTCAAATACAGACTGCAGGCTTGGAAGGGACGTGCGTCCGGGAGACTCGGGCTCGGACAGACAGGTGCCATCTGGCACCCCCTTCTACGGTACCCGAGACAATTCACGGATGAGACAACACGGAGGTGAACCATGCCATTACGTATCGGCGATGAAGCGCCGGACTTCACGGCGCAGACGACTGAAGGAACGATCAAATTCCACGAATGGATCGGGAATGGATGGGCTATCCTGTTCTCGCATCCGAAGGACTTCACACCGGTGTGCACCACCGAGCTCGGCTACATGGCCGGTCTCAAACCGGAGTTCGACAAGCGCAACTGCAAGATCATCGGTCTGAGCGTCGACCCGGTCAGCGATCACGAGAAGTGGGCCAAGGATATCCAGGAGACCCAGGGGCACGCGCCGAACTACCCGCTGATCGGAGACTCCGATCTGCAGGTCGCGAAGCTCTACGACATGATCCACCCCAACGCCAGCGGAGACGCGAAGGAGCGTACGGCGCAGGACAATGCCACGGTGCGCGCGGTTTTCGTCGTCGGGCCGGACAAGAAGATCAAGCTGATGCTCACCTACCCGATGAGCACCGGCCGCAACTTCGACGAGGTGCTGCGCGTGCTCGACTCGATGCAACTGACCGCGAAGCACAAGGTGGCGACGCCGGTAAACTGGAAGCAGGGCCAGGACGTCATCATCCTCGCCTCGGTACCCGAGGAGGAGGCGAAGCAGAAGTTCCCGGGCGGCTGGAAGGCGCCGAAACCCTACCTTCGGATCGTGCCGCAGCCGGAATAGACGCGAGCGTTCAGTGACGCTATAGAGGCGCCGTTCGGGGCGGTGTCCCGAACTTCCTGCTCAAATACCGACCAGCCGGCGCAGCTGTTCGGCCGGGGTGTGGTGAAGGAACTCGCCGGCGGGCAAGCCCTGCGGATTGCTGTCGCGGATCGCCTGAACGAGGCCCTGCAGGATTGCGACCATCTGCTCGCCCGGCGCGCGTTCATAGAGGATCTTGCCGAGGCGGGTGCCGTCGCGCGCGCCGCCGACCTGGATCACATAGTCGTTCTTGCCGTAACCGTAGATGCCGATCTCGGCGGTGGGAGGGCGCGAGCAAACATTGGGGCAGCCCGCCATGCGGATGATCACGTCAACCTCGCCGAGTCCGGCTTCCTCCAATGCACTCATGTACACCGGCAGCAGCCGCTCCGCGTCGGTCATCGCCAGGCCGCAGGTGGGTTTGGCCGGGCATGCAAGCCCCTGGCTGCGCACGCGCGAGACTTCTCCGGGAAGGGGAACACCGTGCCCGCGCAGCACCTGCTCGACCCAGGCGCGGCACTCCGCCGGTACGTGGCAGAGCAGCAGATCCTGGTTAGGGGTCACGCGCACGCCGAGGTCGAGGGTTTCCACGATCTCGCGTACCGCCGCGCGCATCCTGACCGAATCGGTGTTGCGCAGCCTGCCGACTTCGACCGGAAGCCCGAAGTAGTACCGATCGCCGCCGCCCGTTTCGGGATGCCAACCGTGGTGGTAGCGGATCTTGGGAATCGGCTGCGGCTCGGCATCCATGAGCCGGATGCCGAAGCGCTCGCGCAGCGCGGCCTTTACCGGGTCCACGCCGAGCCGCCGCAAGGTGTATTTCCAGCGCGCCTGGCGCCGGTTCTTGCGCTCGCCGTGCTCCTTTTGCAGGATCGCGATCGCGCGCACCGTGTCCACCACCTGCTCGCGCGGCACCCTGCCGAGGTATAGCCCCAGCAACTGCTGGGTTTCCGGCAGATTATGGGTGGTGCCGAGTCCGCCGCCGGTATAGAGGTCGTAGTGTTCGGCGAGCATGCCGTTTACCACTGGCAGGAAACCGACATCCTGCGTGAGGAGATCAATGGAGTTGTCGCGCGGGTGAGCGATCCCGACCTTGAATTTGCGGGGCAGGTACTGCGCGCCGTAGATCGGCTCCTCTG
>JACPTJ010000051.1 GCA_016192835.1 Betaproteobacteria bacterium | reverse complement strand
TTCCAGGCCCATGCCTTCGATGAACTTGATGAATTCCGGGTTGGAGGCGGCCCGGTTCATCTCGGCGTTGATCTTGTTGATGATCGGCGCGGGTGTACCCGCTGGTGCAAGGAACCCGTACCAACTCGTGTTGTTGAACCCCGGGAGGATTTCCGCGATCGCCTGAACCTCCGGCATCGATTTCACCCGCGTCGGGTGCCCGATACCGACTGCGCGCACGCGGCCTGTCGCCAGGTGCGGTTGCCATTGCGGAATGCTGCCGAAAATCGCCTGGATGCGGCCGGCGACGAGATCGATCGTCGCGGGTCCGCCGCCTTTGTAAGGCACGTGCGTGAATTCAGCGCCGGTCATCGCTTTCAGGAGCTCCATGCCCAGATGGTTCGGCGTGCCCGTCCCGGGTGAGCCGAAGTTGATCTTGCCGGGCTGCGCTTTCGCGAGCTCGACGAGTTCCTGCGTGCTTTTCGCGGCGACACTCGGATGCACCACGAGCAGAAACGGCACATATACGCCGACCCCGATCGGAGCAAAATCCTTGACAGAATCGTACGCAAGCCTGGTGCCGAAGGCGGGGCTGACCACGAGTCCTCCGGAGGTGCCGAGCAGCAGCGTGTAGCCATCCGGGGTTGCTTTTGCGCCCAGCGCGTGGCCGATTGTCGAGCCTGCACCGGGGCGGTTGTCGACGACGATGGACACGCCCCACTTGTCGGAAATCCAGCTCCCGTAAGCTCGTGCCGTCGGGTCGGTGGAGCCGCCGGGCGGATAGGGAACGATCAGGCGCAGCGGCCGGTTGGGGTAGGCCTCCTCGGCCGCATGTGCCGCCGGAATGCTGCCGGCGACGGCTAAGGCTGCAGCGGCGATCCGCCACTTCCGCTCAATCCTCATGTCACTCCTCCAAAGGTGTTGTTATGCGTGCCATACTATAACTTATGAAGGCTGGAGTGCTATTGGTGGTTTTTCTCGCAGGCTGTGCCAGCCTGGGGACTGACGTCAATGTCGCCAAGGACTCCTGGGATGGCGCGACTTTTGACGCGGTGGTGTCACGCTGGGGCACGCCCACCCGCAGCACCACGCTTACGGATGGCCGGGAAGCTCGCACATGGGTGTCGGAAGAAGCGTCCGGCGGGACTTATTTCCCGTCTATCGGTGTCTTCGGAGGCAGTGGCGGATCCGGCGTCGGCGCGGGCGTAATGATGGATCTTCCCGGCATGGGCGGGGGAAGGGGGCAGGTGCGTTGCGAGCGCACGCTGTTCTTCAGGGGCGAGCGGGTAGTCGAGCAGTTGTGGCAAGGGCACGCGGGGTACTGCAGTTCGTTTCGGCGGAGTTGACCCCGTTTTTTTTCGGGCCCGGCGGCTTCTGCTAAACTCCGTGGTCAATTCTGACCGTCAAAGGAGATCAAGATGAGCCGGCTTCCCCCGCTCGAACCCGCCAGGCTGGCCCCGGACCAGCGCCGTGTTTACGATGCGATAGCGTCCGGCCCGCGCGGCGGCGTGCGCGGACCTTTCCTTGCATTGATACACGTCCCTGAACTGACCGACCGCATTCAGCATCTCGGCGAATACCTGCGTTACGGGACCTCGTTTCCGCCGCGCTTGTCCGAGCTCGCCATTCTGGTCACGGCCAGGCATTACACCTGCAATTATGAATGGCAGGCACACGAACCGCACGCGCAGAAAGGCGGCCTCGCTCAGGGCATCATCGACGCCATCAAGGAACGGCGCCGTCCCGATGGCATGCAGCCAGACGAGCTCGCGGTATATGAGTTCACCACCGAGTTGCTGCGCAACGGCAAGGTTTCGGATGCTGCGTACGAGCGCGTGGTCAAAGCGTTCGGCACGTGCGGCGCGGTGGAACTGGGCGCGCTGATCGGCTACTACATCATGATCGGGATGACGCTGCTCGCGCACGAAGTGGCGTTGCCGCCGGGCATGGCGCCGCCGCTGAAGTAATCCGTCCCACTCCATGCAATTGCCACTTGAAGATATCAAGGTGCTCGACCTGAGCCACGCGCTCGCGGGACCTTTTTGTTCAACCATGCTCGCTGATTTCGGCGCCCAGATGATCAAGCTCGAACCTCCGGGGGCGGGCGATCTCGCGCGTACCTGGGGCGCGCCGATGCCGGGCCCCGATCACGCCTATTTCGTGACGCTTCATCGCAACAAGAGGAGCGTCGTCGTTGATCTCAAACACCCTCAAGGCAAGGAGTTGTTCTTCCGCCTGGTCGAGCGCTGCGACGTGGTGCTGGAGAACTATCGCGTCGGCGCGTTATCGCGGCTCGGGCTTGACTACGAAGCGGCGCGCAAGCGCAATCCGGGCATCATTTACTGCTCCGTGTCCGGATTCGGCCAGGATGGGCCGTACCGCGAACGCGCTGCGCTCGATCTCATCCTGCAGGCGGAAAGCGGCATGATCAGCGTCACCGGCGAGCCGGGCAGCGCCGGCACGCGCGCCGGTGTTTCGATCGCAGATCTGACGGCCGCGATGTACGCGGCCTACGGCGTGATGCTCGCGTTGAGGGTAAAGGAAAAGACCGGCGAGGGGCAGTCGGTCGATATTTCGATGCTGGAAGGGCAGCTCTCACTGCTCTGCACGACGTTCGGCAACTATTTTGCGAACGGCGAAATTCCCAGGCCCATGGGCACGGCGTACCCGGCGGTCGTCCCGTATCAGACGTTTCACACCAAAACGCGGGATCTCGCGCTGGCGATCGCCGGTGAAAAGCTCTGGCAGATATTGTGTCCGGTCATCGGCTGCCCCGAGCTGGCGAACGATCCGCTCTACCGCACCGTTCCCGACCGCGCGCGCAACCGCGAAACTCTGATCCCGCGCCTGCAGCAGGCATTTCTCACACGGACCTATGAGGAGTGGGAACCGCTGCTGCTGGAGAACGACATTCCCGTCGGCGCCATCAACAATCTCGCCCAGGTCGTCGAGCATCCGCAGGTCAAGGCGCGGGGTTCGCTGGTCGAGTTCAACCACCCGCAGGCGGGCAGGGTGCGTGCGGTCGGCACTCCTGTGCGGCTTTCCAAAACGCCGGGCGCGATGCGCACTCCAGCGCCGCTGCTCGGCCAGCACACTCACGAGGTGTTGCGCGAAGTGCTCGGTATGAACGCCGATGAGATTGCCGCGCTTGGCGCTGCGGGCGTGATCGGTGCCGCTGCACCCTGACAGCAACGGGTACCACTAACCGTGGTTTACCTGATTCGGTTCCAGCAGGATCGGTTTTCGTAGCGCAGGCGCCTCGCCTGCATTATTAAAAATCCTCACCCAATGCCCGCTTTGCGCGGGCGTTGTTCTTCAATTGGTATCGACCACCAGCCTCATGCGCCGGCGCGGGCCTTGCGGGCGCGGCGCACGGCGTTTACCTCCGACTGAATAGCCTTCATCGACATCGGCTTGCTCCCTGCTGCCGTGGCGCGCGCCGCACCGGCGAGCAAGGCCAGGCCGGCGCGCCGGCGCATCGC
>JACPTJ010000095.1 GCA_016192835.1 Betaproteobacteria bacterium | reverse complement strand
TGACCGCGGCTATCGCCACTTTTTCGGCAGTGATCCGACGACGGCGAACCGGCTCCGTGCCGATAACATCAGCCGCACTGAGCATAGCTGCCTCGAGGAAGCGGGCGACCGCGTCTTCGGTTGGCGGCATCACGGGCAACCCGTCCGTCCAGCCGTTGCGCTGGAAGAGTTCGTTGGCCTCAACCGCGTCGTCGGCTTCGAGCACGGCGCTCGCAAAGGTCGGGAGGCTACGCAAAAGCGGCCCTTCAGACCGCCAGCCGGTAGACCCGCGCGGCGGTGCCGTGATACAGCGCCGCCTTCTCCGCCGCCGAGCAGCCCTGCGTGATTCGTTTCAACGCGTTCCACAACACGCCATAGCCGCACGATTGCTTGTCCACCGGGAAATTGCTTTCCATCATGCACCGGTTGGGTCCGAACGCCTCGATGCAGGCCTCGACATAAGGGCGCCACGCAGCGGCCAGTTCTTCCGACGATGGCGGAACGTCGCGCAAGTGGAAATCCCAGTTGCAATACAGCATCCCCAACCCGCCGACTTTGACGCTCAGGTTGGGGAACTGCGCCAGCTCGCGGATGTGGCCACGCCAGATCGCGAATACCTCGTCGCGGTTGCCGTCGTGCGGAGGAATGCCGAGCAGCCCGCCCACGTGGTTGAGGATGACGTTGGTATCGGGGAAAGCGCGCAGCAGGTCCACCAGGTCGGGCAACTGGGGATGGAACTGCCACGATTCGAACGACAGCCCGAGCGGCTGCAGATGCGCGAAGCCCCGGCGGAAGACGGGGTCGAGCACCTGGTGCTGCGGTACCTGGCGCCGGCCAAACTTCGCGGCGTTGCCGGTATCCCACACCACGCCGTGGCGGATGCCCCGCAAACGCCCGTTGCCTGCCGTGATCAGCGCTTCCAGCACGGGCCGGACCTGATCGCCGAGCATGAGGTCGCCGTGGCCGACGATGCCGGCGCACAGACGTGACTTGCCGTAGCGGCCGCTCGCGCTCATCGCGGCGATGCCGTTGACGAACTCGACCTCACCAACCGGCTGCATGGCAACCGGGCCGCCGGCACGATACATCGAACCGGCCTCGATGAACACGGTAGCGACGATGTTGTGGCCCGTGCCAACGTCCTCCGCGAGTTCGTGAATCAAATAGCGGCCGCGTTCGTCGTCCCACACGTGATGGTGCGGATCGAGAATCGGCAGTTCGGGTTCAAGCGCTGCCTCCTGGCGTTTCTTTGTCCAGGCATTCAGCTCGGCAAGCATGCGATAGGCGTTGCCGCGGAATTCGTAGCGTTGGGCCATCCCGTTTCTCCTCAGGCATCAATCGAGCTTCGCGCCGCTCTCTTTCACGATCTTCGCCCATTTGGCGACGTCGGCGAGCATGTACTCGCGGAATTGCTCGGGCGTGCTACCGACCGGCTCCCCACCAACGTCCAGAATGCGCTCGTGTATGTCCCGTTGCTTGAGAACCTTGACGAACTCGTCGTGCAGCCGCGTGACGAGGGGCTTGGGCAGTTTGGCCGGCCCGATCACGCCGTACCAGCCCACGATTTCGAACCCCGGCAGCGCTTCCGCCATGGCAGGAATGTCAGGTAACGCAGCCACGCGCTTGGGCGCGGTGACCGCGAGCCCGCGCAGCTTGCCTGCGCGCATCTGCGCCGTCGCGCCCGTCATGCCCATGAAATTGTAATGGTAGTGCCCGGCCAGCAGGTCGATGATCGCCGGTCCGGTGCCCTTGTACGGAATGTGCTGCGCCTTCACACGTGCCGTCAGGTTGTAGAGTTCCCCCGCGAGGTGGCCACCGCTGCCGATGCCGGCCGAACCGAAGTTGAGCGCGCCCTTGAAATTCCTGGTCCACTCGACAAACTCCTTCAGGTTTTTCGGCGGCGATGACGGGTTCACCACCAGCAGCAGCCCGGCGGCCGTGAGCTGCGTGATCGGCGTGAAGTCGTTCACCGGGTGATACGGCAGCTTGGAAATCAGCGCCGCATTGACCGTGTGCTGGTGGTACGCGAGCAACAGCGTGTAGCCGTCGGGCGCCGCATTGGCCGTCAATTCGCCGGCGATCACGCCGGCCGCGCTGCCGCGGTTATCGACCACCACCTGCTGCTTGAATACATCGCTGAGCTTCGCGCCGAACAGCCGCGCGAGGAAATCGGTAGTGCCGCCTGGTGCGGCCGGCGTGAGCAAGCGGATCGGCCGGTTGGGGTAGTCCTGCTGCGCCGCCGACGCGGCCCCCACCGCAAGCGCCATGACGAGCACTGAAATTACGCGGGAAACAAGATAACGGTTGTGCATGAGCCTCTCCTCGTTTTGGTATTTGACTTCAATTATGGTATTTGCCTTCAATATAGCGAAAAACGCGAATCTTCGCACGTAAAAAATAAAGTTGCTCCGCGCGCCAAGAGCACGGGAAATCGCGAGTTGCTTGGAGTAGGGTGCGCTCGCGCACCATGCGGCAATCGGTGCGCAAGCGCACCCTACACCGAGAATAATTCACGCGACATTACGGGGTAAAGTCAGCACGGCTTCGAGCCCGCCCGCCGGCCGGTTGCGCAGGACGAGTTCGCCGCCGTGTGCCTGCGCGATGTTGCGCGCGATAGTAAGCCCCAGGCCGGTGCCGCCCGTGCTGCGGTTGCGCGAGCCTTCAAGACGGTGGAAAGGCTCGAACACGCGTTCGAGTTCCGCGTCGGGTATGCCCGGTCCTGCGTCGCGCACACAGATGCGAAGCTGCTCCGCGGCGTCCGCCACGACCAGGGTCGCCGAGTTGCCGTACTTGACGGCGTTGTCGATCAGATTCCGCAGGCAGCGTTTGAGTGTCTGCGGATGGCCACGATAAGGCGCGCGCGCCGCGCCTTCGATCTCAACCTTTCCGCCCACCTCGCGCGCGTCCGCCTGGAGGCTTTCGAGCAGCGCCATCACGTCGAGCGGCTGCCGCGGCTCCTGCAGGTCAAGTCCGCGCATGAAGTCGAGCGCGGCGCTCACCATGACTTCCATTTCCTGCAGGTCCTTCTCGAATTTGGCGCGCAGTTCGGGATCGTCGAGCAACTCCGCGCGCAACCGCAGCCGCGTAATCGGCGTCTTGAGATCGTGCGACATCGCCGCAAAAATCCGCGTGCGCTCGGCTATGAATCTGACGAGCTTCTGCTGCATCGTGTTGAACGCGCGCGCCGCGCGGCTCACTTCGATCGGCCCCTTCTCCTCGAGCGGCGGGCGGTTGAGGTCGTCCCCCAGGCTTTGCGCGGCCGCGGCGAGCGTCTTGAGCGGCCGCGTCACCCACCTTACCGCGACGAGGGTCACCGCAAACACCACCGCGAGCAGCACGAGCAGGCTCAACAGCAGGCGATACGGCCAGTTGACGGACTCGGACGATTGACGCGAATTGAAGGTAACGAGCGTGCCGTCCTGCAGGCGGGCCTGCACGATGAACGAAATTTCCGCGTGGCGACGCATTCCCGGTCCGAATGCGCCGGGCCCGAACTGTCCGGGGGCGCCTGCGTCCGTTCCCCACCTGCCGGGACCTCCCATCATACCGGGCCCCATGCCGTATCCCGGCCCCGGTCCGCCCCAGGAACGCGCATCGGTGACGTTCACGACGAGCGGATAGTTCTCCCCCAACGCGCGCTTCAGCACGGCCGCGTACTGCGTCGCCTGGTCCTCTTTTTCGCCGTCACCCGCGATGGGCGCAAGCGGCGGCTCACCGAGCGAAATCCGCAGCGGCGGCGAGTTGAGCACGCTCACGATTCTGGCGCGATCCGCGGGAGCTATCGAATCGAGCAGCCTGACGATGTCGGCGATGCGCTGGGCGGAGCGCGTGCCCGTCGCCCGCATGATGAATTCACCGCGTTCCTGCCAGTGAATCGCGAAGCTCAGCAGCTGTGCGGCTACCAGGCCGCCCAGCAGAATGAGCACCATGCGTGCAAACAGCGAACGCGGCAGCAGGCGCATTATTTTTCCACTTCGACCGCGACCGCCAGCACATAACCCTCGCCGCGCACGGTCTTGATGATCGCGGGCTCGGCCGCGTCCTCGTCCAGGCGGTGACGCAGCCGGCTCACCTGCACGTCGATGCTGCGGTCGAACGGCGAGGCGTCGCGCGACAGCATCAGATCGATCAGTTGATCGCGATTGAGCACGCGGTTCGGATGCGCGAGGAAAACTCTCAGCAATTTGAACTCGGTGCCGCTCAACGCCACCACGATGCCTTGCGGCGAACGCAGGTTACGCGTCGCGATATCGAGCGCCCAGCCCGCGAACCGCATCGCGCGCGCCTCCTCGGGCCGGAGATTTTCGGGCAGCGTGCGCGCGCGGCGCAAAATGCTCTTGATGCGCGCAAGCAGCTCGCGCGGATTAAATGGCTTGGGCAGATAATCGTCCGCGCCCATTTCCAGGCCGACGATGCGATCCGTTTCCTCGCCGCGCGCGGTAAGCATGATGATCGGAACCTCCGAGCGGGAACGCATGTCGCGGCACAGCGTGAGCCCGTCGTCGCCCGGCAGCATCACGTCGAGCACGACGATGTCCGGGCGCGCGGCGTCGAACGCCGCCCACATGCCCTTGCCATCGGCGACCGCGGTGACGCGGTAGCCGTTCTTTTGCAGGTAATCGCGCAGCAGGCTGCGGATTTCCAGGTCGTCATCGACGACCAGCACGTGATCTTGCGCATTCATGATGTCTGTATACCGCCGCGACGGCCCGCAGGGGAGAAAAATTGTATCGCAGTGTAACAAGACGCGCCGCCGACAGGCTGCGATACAAAAATGGCCGTGCGTGACATCCCGGCGTTACACCTAAGGAGTCAAATGGAGCTGCCCGTAAAGCCCGCGAACACAGTGAGTGGGTCCGGCGGCTCAGTTTAGGCAACCTTCAATCAACGCAATGGAGATCGATGATGAAAAATACCCGTAAAATTCTGGTCGGCGCAATCGCCGCGGCAGCGCTTGCCGCATCCAGCGCACTGGTTTACGCGCAGCCCGCGGGCCCGGGAGCCGGGTGGCAGGACTGCCCCGGTGCAACGGGCGGTCCAGGTGCCGGCCGCGGTGCGATGGGTTACGGCCCCGGCGCGGGACGTGGCGGTCCTGGCATGAGGCATCACGGCCCTGGCGCAGGACGCAGTGCCATGGGTTCCGGCCCGGGAGCGGGACGCGGCGGCCCAGGAGGCAGATGGAGCAATCCCGCCGCCGCAGCCGAGGGGCATCTGGCCGCCCTGAAGGTCGAACTCAAGATCACGCCCGATCAGGATACTGCGTGGCAGGCCTTCACCACCAAAGCCCGGCAGCAGGCGGACACCATGATCGCACGGCGCGCGCAGATGACCTCCGCAGCGCCCGCCACGCCGCAGTCGGCGCCGGATCGCCTGGCGCAACGCACCGAGTTCGCGAAGCAACGCATCGCCGGCATGGAAACCATGACCGCGGCAGTGAAAGATCTTTATGCCGTGCTCACGCCCGAGCAGAAAGCCCTCGCCGATCAGCAACTCGCGCGCGGACCGATGGGTGGCGGCGGACACGGGATGGGTGGCGGACGTGGTTTCCGCCGCTGATCCGCGCGGTTATTATTGAGAAGTGCCGGGCCCGCAAGGACCCGGCATTTTTTTGCGCGCGGGCGGGCCGTGCGCGTGCCCGGAGGCGTGTTCACCGGTAGACAGGCGCGCAAGCGCGTCCGCTGATGACGGGTTGTGGTTGGTTGGTCAGACATGCTAGAATTTGACCAAATAGCTCCTGACAAGGATACGGCAATGCTGGTAAACATTTACGATGCAAAGACCAACCTCTCCGCGCTGCTGGATAAGGCGGTGGCAGGGGAGGAAATCGTCATTGCGCGCGCAGGCAAGCCGCTTGCGCGTCTGATGCCGGTGACTGCTGTTGCGTCTAAAAGCGGTGTGCGTCTTGGCGGATTGAAGCGTGCCAAGCTCAAGCTTGCTGCGGATTTTCACGCCCCGGTGACCGATGACGATTTGCTTCACGGATGAAACTGCTGCTGGATACGCATTGCTTGATCTGGGCGCTGACGGATGCGCCGGCGTTGAGCGCTGCTGCGCGCACAGCGATGGCGCGCGCCGACGAGGTGGCGTTTTCCGAGGCGTCGGTATGGGAGATCGGCCTCAAATGGCGCAAAGGCAAGATTAACCTGCAACCGCGCCGCGTGGTGGAGCAGGCATTGCGCGACGGCTTTCGCATGTGTGCGCTGTCGCTTGAGCCGATTTTGCTGTCATGCGAATTACAACAAAAACATGGCGATCCGTTTGACCGCTTGCTGTATGCGCAGGCAAAACATTTTGGCTATCGTCTGTTGAGCATTGATCGCACATTGAGCGAGTTTGGCGCGCAGGTGATCAACCCGCGCTGACGTCGGCCAATAGGAAATTCAAACCACCCCGGAACCGCTCTGGCCTTGAGGATCAGGCCGCCCGGAACAACGATGATGTCGAACCCGCCTAACGACGGCTACTACGAAGCCTACTGGCCGCGCGCCGCGCGCCAGCAACGCACCCGGCAGCTTGCACCACGCCTCGCGACGCTGGAGGGAAAAACGGTCGCTCAGCTCTGGGATTATCTGTTCAAGGGCGACCAGGTGTTCGAATTGCTCGAGGCCGGACTCAAGGCGCGTTTTCCGGGCGTCAGGTTCGTGAGCTGGCGCGAATTCGGCAGCACCCACGGCGGCGAAGAGAAAGTGGCGCTCGCAGCGCTTCCCGCGCGCTTCAAAGAACTCGGAGTAGACGCCGTCATTTCCGGGATGGCGTGTTGAGGCAGTTGCACGCCCGCCGTGTTGCGGGCAAGTGCAGTGTGCGAAGCCGCCGGCTACCCGACTTCATCGCTCACGTGTGAAGGTTTTCTGCGTCAGGCCGCGGCGACGTCGGTCGGACTCGGCATGCCGAATATTCCGTTGGCGCTCGTTCCCGGCCATATCGGCGCGCAAAGTGACCCGGAAATCCGGCGCAACATTCTCGAGGTCACGGCGCAGCAAGTGATCGATAATCTGACGCGCGCACCCGCTGCGGCCGGCGAGCGGTCCGAACCCGGCCCGCGCGAAATCGTAGTCAAAGGCGGGTTCAGGGAAGTGAACCGCTATTTCTACGCACACGAACTCTCCGACGGGCTGCCGATCGTGCCGCCGACGCGCGAGGAGATCGAATCTTTCCTGCGCTTCACCGGCCGCGACCCGGACGAAATCCTCGGCGTGCTGCTTCCCGACCGGCGCGCCGCGACCATCTGGAGCGTTGCAGTCAACGGCGTGATGGCCGGCTGCCGCCCCGAGTACATGCCGGTTCTCATCGCGGCGATCGAAGCGATGTGCGATCCGGAGTACGGCGTCGAGCACAGCGGCAACACGCCCGGCGGCGATACGCTGATCATACTCAACGGCCCGATTATCAAACAGCTCGGGTTCAACTACACGCAGGGCTCAATGCGCGACGGTTTTCTGCCGAACACCTCGGTCGGGCGCTTCTGGCGGCTCTACTTGCGCAACGTCGCCGGGTTCCTGCCGAACAAGACCGACAAGGCGACCTTCGGCAACACGTGGCGCGTTGTGCTCGCGGAAAACGAGGACGTGCTCAGGAATATCGGCTGGGAGCCGAACAGCGTCGAGATGGGATTCAAGGCCGGCGACAATACGGTAACCGTTGCGCGCTACACCGGCGGCGGCTCGCTCTCATCCGTCTCGGGCAGCACGCCCGGGGAAATGCTGCCGTATCTCGCCGACAGCGTGCAGCGATTCAACAACTGGCAGGTCACGTTCACCACCAGCCACGGCAACGGCACGCTGCGCCCGCTCGTGGTGGTGAGCCCGATCATCGCCGAGACGATCGCAAGAGCGGGCTGGTCGAAGGCGGACGTGAAGCGGTATCTCTTCGAGCACGCGCGGCGGCCGGCGTGGGATTTCGAGCGCCAGTTGCGCGACTGGAACATCCGCGGCGTGTGGGACTTGAAGGACGACGCGACCCACGGCCGCATTCCGCCGGTGTTTCACGAATCCGACGATCCGAACCGCATGGTGCCGATCGTGTGGGAACCCGAGGACTTCATGATCGCGGTCGCCGGCGACCCGCTGCGCAATAATGCGTACGTGTTTGCGCACAACGCGTTTCTCGGCTATCCGGTCGGAAAGCAGATCCGGTTGCCGCAAGACTGGGACCGCATGTTGGCTGCAGCCAGCAAGTAGGATGGGTTGATCCCGGACTTGATCCGGGGGATACCCATCATGCGATCGTTCACGATGGGTATCGGCCATGACGGCCTCAACCCATCCTACATAAACCCTTGCAACACGCCCCACGCTGCGCGGAGTGCGAGGATCTCGAACACGTCCATGGAAAATCCGAACCAGAGTCAGCCGGGTGCGCCGCCTATCAGTGCCAGCAGACGAGGGGGCGTAGCAGGAAGATGATGGATGCGGGTTCCCGTGGCGTCGGCAATCGCGTTGGCGATCGCGGGTGCCACGGCCACCGTCGCGCACTCGGCCGCGCCCTTGGCGCCGAGGCTCGCCGAGGGATCAACCATTTCCACCATCAGCGAAATGACTTCAGGGGTTTCCCGCGCGGTGGGGAGGCGGTACTGCTTGAAGCCCGTCGTCTCACCGGGATGGAATTCCTCCCTGAGCGCAAAGCCCATCCCCATCGACACGGCTCCCTCGATCTGCCCTTTCAGTCCCTGAGCGTAAATAACGCGTCCCACATCGTGGGCAGCCACTACCCGGAGCACCCGCACCGCCCCCTTTTCCATGTCGACCTCAACCTCAGCCATGTGGGTGGCGGACACGTGCACCAAGTAGGGACTGGGTCCCCCGCTCAATGAATCGCGCAACGGGATCGGATGGAAGTTCCCCTTGAACCGTAGCGGAAGTCCTGTGGACTGCCTGGCCCGCGCCACGTCCGCCAGCGAGACTGTCGGACCGGAAATACCAGTCTCTTTCCGCGGAGCCACACGTGCGTCCCTCAATTCCAGGCTCTCGTAGGATATGTCCATCAATCCGGACGCCGTGGAGAGTATGGCTTCCCTGAGCCGCACCGCGGCCTCCATCACCGCGTTGCCATCGGTATAGATCACCCTGCTTCCCGAGGAGGCGCCGGTATCGGGTGTGAGAGCGGTGTCGCCACTCACCACCGACACCGCTTCGAGCGGCAACGCCAGCTCGCCGGCTGCGATCAGCCCCATGGCGGTATCGGTGCCCTGGCCCATGTCTATCGACCCAATAAAAATGCGCACTCGGCCATCGCTCTCAAGCTCCACGGCAACCTCTGGCGGCTGCCACGCGGCGTACCCGATACCATATCGCATCGAGGCAATTCCCACTCCTCGACGCCACCGGCCGTTACCGGAGGCGCTGGCCTGCCGTGCCCGCAACGCATTTTCATAGTAGGGACGGACAGCCTCGACGGTTTCCCGGTATGCCGCCTCCTGCTCGATGTCCTGAGGCGTCGCCTCGGCAGCGCTCGATCTGCGGCGGTTCATCAACCGGAACTCCAGAGGATCGATGCCCAGCTTGGCGGCCATGATGTCCATCTGGGATTCGATAGCGAAGGCGACCTGTGGCGCACCGTAGCCGCGCATTGCACCGGCCGTGGTATTGTTGGTGTACACCACTCGCCCGTGGATCGCCACATTGGGAAACTGGTAAGGACCCACGAGCGACACAAAGGCCCGTGTCATGACCCCGGGGCCCGCCGATGCGTAGGCACCGGTATCCGCCAGCAGATCCGCCGCGAGAGCGATGAGCCGACCATCGCGGGTCACGCCCGTGCGGCAACGCATACGGAAAGGATGCCGCTTGGTGGTGGAAGCGAAGGACTCCGCGCGGGTGTAGACAATCTTTACCGGCCGGCCCGTTTTCAAGGCGAGCAGGGCCACGACACACTCGCAGGAAATATCGGTCTTGGCGCCGAAGGCGCCGCCCACCACCGTCGGCTGAATGCGCACCTGCTCCAAGGGCAGGCCCATGGTCTCGGCCACTGCCCTGCGGTGCAGGTGAGCGTATTGCGTGGCCGATCGCACCACCAATTGTCCCGCGTCGTCCCGGTAGGCAAGCGCCGCCTCCGGCTCGAGGTAAGCGTGCTCGGAAAAAGGCGTGGTGTACGTTTCATCCACCATGATATCTGCCGCGGCGAGAGCTGCCTCCGCATCGCCCCAGTGGACATCTTTCTCGGCCAGGAGATTGCCGCTGTCGTGAATAAGAGGCGCGCCCTCCTTCAGCGCCTCGGCGGGATCTGCGATTGCCGGAAGAAGCCGATAGCTCACGCGAATCAGCGACAGCGCCTGGGCCGCCACCTCCGGCGATGTCGCGGCAACCGCAGCCACTGCGTCGCCGATCTGGCGGACCCGGCCGTCAGCCAGCACGGGCTGATCCTTGATGGCACGCCCGTGGCGATTGAGTCCAGGCACATCGCGGGCCGTTACCACGGCCGCTACACCCGGCAGCGCCCGGGCCTCGCTGTCATCGATGTGAAGAATCCCGGCATGAAAATGAGGGCTGCGCAGAATCGCGCCATGAAGCATGCCGGGCATATTGAGATCGGCGGCATAGAGGGCAGCTCCCAGCACCTTGTTTTGTGCATCGATCCTCCGGTGCGCCTCACCCGCTCCCTGCAGCTCCGGGTACGGAATGCCTCGGCCAAGATCGGCCGCGCGAGCGACTGCCTCGAGTATGCTCGTGTAACCGGTACAGCGGCAGAGGTTGCTCCCCAGCGCCTTGGCTATCTGCTCCCGGGTTGGCGCCGGATTGCGATCCAGCAAAGCTTTGGCTGCCATGATCACGCCCGGCGTGCAGAAACCGCATTGGACGGCATCGGCCTTGATGAAGGCCTCCTGCAGGGGATGCAGCCGCTCGGGTGTCCCGAGTCCCTCGATCGTAACAACTTCCTTGCCTTGCACACGATCAACGGGAACGCGGCAGGCCCTGGCCATCGCGCCGTTCACCGTGACCATGCAGGTGCCGCAGGCGCCATCGTCGCAACCCTGCTTGGTGCCGGTGAGGCCAAAATCGTCACGCAACACCCCGAGGAGGGTCTGCTGAGGATTCACCAAGAGCTGGTGCTCCTTGCCGTTGACCTTTAACGTCAACTGGATCGGAGCCGCATTTTTCTTCACCGAGTTACCTTCTGCTCCTCGATACCGGGAATGATACCACTCGCTCGCTACTAATTCGCTTTGTGGGTCATCTGAATCCACAGCGGCCGGCGGGTCAGGCCCAGACACAGCGCGCCGCTGACAGTGATGCAGGCAATCACCAGATAGGCGAGCTGATAGTTGCCGCGGGTGTCGAAGACGAATCCCATGAACAGCGGAACTACGATGCTGACAGGCACCTGCAGGGCGATGATGAGTCCGCGGATGGTGGCGAAATGCCTGCTCCCGAAGAAGTCTGCGGGAAGAGATTGCGACATGACCAGCCAGCCCGCGTGGCCGATTCCGAACGTCAGGTAAAACGGGATAAACAGCCACCAGCGCTCGGGAGTGACAAAGGCGAAGAAGCAAAGGCCTATTCCTTCCAGCGTAACCGCAAGCATGTACATCTTCTTTCTGCCCAAGGTGTCGCCCAGCCATCCGACTGCCCAGCGCAAGGGAATTGCGGCCATGCCGTAAGCGGCGGCCTGTATGCCAACGAAACTCAGGGAGAACCCGGCCGCTTTCAGGTGGGGGACCTGGAAAACGATCCAGACGATCTGAGCCGCCGCGCCGGCGGCCATGGCCAGAACCAGCAGATAGAACGCCGGAGTACGCACCGCCTCTCCCACTTCCATGCCGCCGGTGGCGCGCGACCGCGCGGCCTGGGCTGCGGCGCTCTCGCTGTCACCGCCCGCAATTTCGCCATCAGGCAGCAACCCGAGGTTTTCCGGCCGGTCACGGATCACGAGGGCGAGAGGAATTCCGATAACGAAGATGACTGCCGCCAGGATGACGAACGTCTCATGGAAGCCGAAGCCCGCGATCATCGCGGCGAGTATCATCGTCGAGAAGTAGCCGAACCCGTTGCCGGTGGTGACGACGCTCATGGCCCGCCCGCGCTTCGCGACAAACCATCGCATGACGGCGAGGCTGAAGGCGCTGGGTCCGCCGAAGCCTTGCCCCAGGGCCATGACCATGCACGCGGCATAATAGATGGCCAGCGTCGTCGCCTGGGAAAAGAGCAGCATGGAGACCGAGATGATCGTCACCCCTGCGACGGCCATCTTCCTTGGCCCAACGCGGTCCAGGATGTGGCCCGTGACCGGAGCCAAGAGTCCCTGCTGCAGCATCTGTATCGAATAGCCCAGGGCGATGGCGGTGACGCTCCAGCCGGAGGTCAGCCGGAACTCTTCCAGGAAGACGCCGAACCCGAAGAAGGTGATGCCCAGAACAATAAAATTCGTCCCGGCGCCGGCCGTTGCGATGTACCAGCCGTAGAAGATCTGCCCTGGAAAAATTCGCGCCTTGAGCTTCGCCAGCGAGTGTCGCCCAGCACCCATCGCGCGCTGCTATTCGGGCTGCCAGGGTATCGCGCGGCGCTGGATTTCCTTCAACAGAATATTCATGAGGGTGCCGATCGCGGCGATGACCAGCAGCCCCACGAACATCTTGTCGATCAGGAGTATCTCCCATGAACTCCAGATCAGGA
>JACPTJ010000094.1 GCA_016192835.1 Betaproteobacteria bacterium | reverse complement strand
GCCGGTGCGCTCGCGCTCGTAAAGCGCGGTGACGATGCCGGCATACAGGTGGGTCCCGCCCGCGATATCGACTACCGTCGCACCGGCTTTCAGCGGCGGACCGTCGGGAAATCCCGTGACGCTCATCATGCCGGAGGCCGCCTGCACGGTCACGTCCATGGCAAGGCTGTCGCGATCGGGACCGGACAGGCCGTAGCCGGTGCCCGAAGCGTAAATAATCCGCGGATTGATCTCGCGCAATGCAGAGAAGCCCACGCCGAGACGGTCCATGACGCCGGGCGCGAAATTTTCCAGCACGACGTCGGCGCGCTTTGCCAGCGCTTTCAGCAGTTCGCATCCGCGCCCGGTCTTGAGGTTGAGCGTGATGTCGCGCTTGTTCGAGTTCAGCATTGCCATCGGCAGCGAGGTGCTCTTGCCGGAGGGCGCGCGGGCCCGCGCCGGCTCGCCGGACGGCTGTTCCACCTTGATCACATCGGCGCCGGCTTTGGCGAGCAGGAGTCCCGCGTAAGGGCCCTGATAGATCTGGCCGAGATCGATGACCGTGACGCCGGCAAGCGGCGTGCCGGCGGTTCCCGGCTTGAGCGATGGCAGCGGTGTCAGCGTCACGCCGCTACCCTACCACCAATCGGCGCGGGAGTGGAAGCATGGGCGCGGGGAATTTTGCCGCGGACGCCGGTAGCATGCGATACTGTTTCAGGTCATTTGCATTAATCTTGAAAAGGGAGCCACGATGATGCTGATGAAAAGAAGACTTGCATTGCTGTTGTTGGCACTCGCCGCAGCCTTGCCGGCGGCCCATGCTCAAACGCAAAAATGGCCCGTGAAACCCGTACGCGTGATCGTGCCATTTCCGGCCGGCGGCAGCACCGACATCGTCGCGCGCTTACTCGCGGCGCGGCTGTCCGAGGAGTTCGGCCAGCAGTTTGTCGTCGACAACCGCGGCGGCGCCGGCGGCACGATCGGCGCCGAGATCGCGGCGCGCGCCAACCCGGACGGCTACACGACCATCATCGTAGCGTCGAGCTACGTCACCGCCGCGGCGCTTTACAAGCTGCCGTACGATCCGGTCAAGGGCATCGCGCCGATCAGCCTGATCAATACCGGGGCGCTCATGCTTTCCGTGAATGCGTCGATGAAGGTGGCCGACCTGAAGGAGTTCATCGAGCTCCTGCGCGCAAAACCCGGTGCCCTCAACTTCGGTTCGCCCGGCACCGGCAGCGCGCCGCATCTTGCGTCGGTCCTCTTCCAGCAGATGACCGGAACGAACATGGTCCACGTCCCGTACAAGGGCGATGCTCCCGCGATCGCAGATCTCCTTGCCGGGCAGATCCAGGTGATGCTGCTCTCCGGGCCCGCGTTGTTCCCGCTGGTCAAGGCGGGCAGGCTGCGCGCGCTCGCCGTCATCACGGAGCAGCGGTCACCGGCGACGCCCGATCTGCCCGCCGTCGCGGAGCTGGTTCCCGGCTACTCACAAACCGCATGGAACGGCATGTGGGCGCCGGCGGGAACGCCGAAGGAAATCATCGCGCGGCTCAATCAGGCGCTCGGACGCATCCTCAAGCAGCCCGAGGTGCAGGAACGGCTGCGTGCCGCCGGCAGGGAGCCCACGTACACGACGCCGGAGGAATTCGGGCGCGTGATCGCCCGGGACGTCGCCAAGTGGTCGAAGGTCGTCAAGGACGGCAACATCAAGGTCGACTGACTATTTCGGCGGGATGACCGGCAGGAGCAGATAAGGCGCGCGCGTTGCTCCGAAGTGCAGCGTGTTCGCGGTCTCGAAAATCTCCGCCGGACGGTCCTGCGGGTGCGTATGAAAAAACGGCCCGACCCCCGTGAACGTATAAAACGCGTGCGGAATTACAATCGGCGGCCCGTCGAACTCATAGTCCTTGCCGCGAACCGTCAGAGCCACGCGATATCCACGCGGCACTACGATGCAGGTGGGCCAGATTTCGACGTCGAGTTCGTAAATCTCGCCGGGCGCAAGCGGCTGGATCTCGTCGTGAGTGTGATAGGGCCGATAGGGTTTGGTCAGCGCCGGGTCGAGTTTGCGATGGGAAGCACGCAGCCATCCCTGGCCGACCGGCGTCCTCGGATCGAGCGCGCCCTGAAATGTCACCTCTTTTCCGTCAGTGTCGAAGACGCGCAGAACCACGAAAACGTCGGCGTCGCTCGTTGCGGAAGAGAGAAACAGTTTGCAGGCGACGGGGCCGGTGATCTCCAGCGGTTCGTCCAGCGGCGGCGTACTAAATGTTGCGCCGTCGCCGGCCGTGTCAAACGCGATGCTCGTCTCCGCGGCAGGCGCTTCGCGTTGCAAACTCCGGCCGCCAGGCTCGAGAAAAAATTTCGTCCATTGCGTGCGGGCGAGCGGCCACTCGTTCTCATGCCGCTGGAGAAACTTCTCTCCCGGATGCCGAACCTGCAACTGCACCGGCGGCTGCCTGTCCCATCCGTTCTTCTCCTCTTTCAGAAAGAAATCGAAAAACTTCTTCTGCAGCAGGCGGCCGTAGTCCGTGTAGAAATGAGGCCAATGCGCGAGACCGTGGCACTCGAGCCACTTCTGCGTGGAAGCCGCGCGAACGTAACCCTCGCAATTGCCGCGCGGATGCAGACCCTGGCCGCCCCAGTTGTTCGCGGAAAGCAGCGGCACCGTGACCTTGTCCCAGTCCGGCGAGCGCGCCTTGTAATATTCGTCATCGAGCGGATGCGAGAGCACATCGCGCTCGAGGCCGCCCCGATTCCGTGCCAGTTCCTCGTCGGAAAGCGTCTCGGGACCTGCAACGAGCTCTCCCGTGACGACACTCCTCGCGCCGCGTTCGCCGACACCGTGCTGCACGCTGACAACCTGGCGCGGATACCATCGCAGCGGCATCATATTGACGATGCCCCCGTGCCGGTAAACGTCGCGGTAGAAGTCCGCCGCTCCCTCCCATACGCAGATCGCCGCAAGGTGCGGCGGTTGCAGGGAGGCGACCTGCCATTGATTCATCGCGTAATAGGAGATCCCGTCGAGCCCGACTTTGCCATTGCTCCAGGGCTGTGCCGCCGCCCATTCGATGCAATCATAAAAATCCCGCGCCTCGCGCGGCGACCATACCTCCATGATGCCCGGCGAGCGGCCGGCGCCGCGTGAATCGACGCGAATACACACGTAACCGTCCGGCACCCATTTTTCCGGGTCGACGACTTCCCAGTTCTGATACTTGTTGCTCGATCCGGCGGGTACATCCGGATGAGCCGCCACCATCCGGTCCCACATGCTCTTGAAGGTTTGCTGGAACGCGAGTCCCTTGGCGTACGGACCATGCGTCATGATGACCGGGTATCTGCCCCCGGCGACCGGGCGAAACACATCGGCACGCAGCAACAACCCGTCGTCCATTTCGATCGGCACATCCCAATCGACATGCATGCCATCGCGGGTCTCGGATTTCATCAGCGGATCACGTTCGGTCGGGCGGCTGGGTGTGCTCATGGGTAAGATGCTTCGCGCAAGGTTGTGACACGGTATCAGCCGTGCCGGGTTGGCGTGGAAACTGTCTACGAATTGTAGCAGCCCCTGTCGTCCCACGTAAAAACCGCCCTGTCCGCGACGCGGATCCAGGGCGGCTCCAGGGCTTAGCGGAATACTAGCTGATCGCTACTTCTTCCAATATGCCCGTGTAGGTCGGTGGCGAAACAAAATGAGCCACATATACCGGTTGCGACAACGCATCGTCGTCGCTCAAGGCAACCGGGTCGATCGAAACATCGTCTTCCAGCGCGGCGGCGTTGATCGAAACATCATCTTCCATCGCGATGACGTCGATCGAAACATCATATTCCAACGCGGCGACGTCGATCGAAGCGTCATCTTCCAACGCGGCGACGTCGATCGAAACGTCATCTTCCATCGCGGCGACGTCGATCGAGACATCATCTTCCATCGCGATGACGTCGAGCGGTTCCGATAACGCTACCGGCTCGACCAGCGTGAACTCGTAGGAATAGGACGATCCGTCCGGATTGAACACGGTGATTTGTTCCGGGGGCGGAAAACTGTCCGACCACATTGCTTCCGAGTACCCCGGATTAGCGCCTGCCTGTGCGGCAAATAACGCACCTGCGACCAGCATGGCAATACGACTTCGCTTAAACATGTGCTACCTCCGTTGCTTGAGTAGCGAGCACATCGCCCGCACGCCTGTCCTCGCAAGCAGCGTGCCATCGCGCAATGTGCTTGAAAAGCAAGGCGTTAACGTCGCGTTGGACTTGCATCTACACGACCGGGACGTCGCCTATGCCCGACGTCCATTGGGCTATGTTGTTAACCGACTGAATGCCGGGTGTTTTTTTGTCGCCATTCGGCGACAGCCGGTGACGTAATCACCGCTTGCCCTGGGGGCGCGGCGCGATGTCGCTCGCCTTGACGCCCACGTCGGATTTGGCCTGACTGATGAGCGCCGCGCAGTTGTTTTCCTGCTGCTTGCCGAAATCAAGCAGCGGTATGAGCGCGCCGACACCGCTGGTGAGCGCGCCCAGCGCCACCGCCAGGCCGCCGCGGCCAAGCACCTTGCCCATGTCCGGGCGCAGCACGGGTTTCTTGAACGTGCCCGTGACTCCGATCGGGCCTCGCAGCGATACCAGGCTGAACCCTTTCGACTGCGCGACCAGTCTGAGATTGAGCGCTTCGTCGGCGAAGTTCGCGTTGCCATCGCCGGTAATGTTGACCTTGTCCGTTTCGAGCAGCAGGGCGTTGACTTTGAAGTTGCCCTCGACGGCTTTGAAATTGCCGACCAGGCAGCGGACCGGAATCTGCTTGTCGCCTCCGATCATCACGGCGATCGCATTGGCGATGTCGAGGTTCGATAACCTGAGCAGCAGCTCGCTGATCGCGCCGCCGTCCATAATCAGCGCCGCCTCGCCATTCGCCGAACCGAGAATTTGCGCGACCGAGTTACCCATCCCATCCAACTTGGTGCGGCCTCCTATCGTTCCCGCGCCGGCGGCATTGAACCTGGAATTCGGGAACAGCCGGTCGAGATGCAGTCCCTTGGCCGTGATGTCCGCGTGCGTGGCGATGCGCTGCTGGCGGGCGTTCATCTCGATCCGCGTCACCAGATTGCCGCCGGCGACCCTGAAATCGAGCGGCGCGAGCGTGACTCTGCCGTCCTTGATGATGAGGTGAGCATCCATTTTTTCGAGCGGCGTGTTCTCGGTCACGATCCTCTCGCCCCTGAAGCGGACGTCTGCGTTGGCCGCGCGCACCTTTTCCAGGCTGAAGTTCAGCTGTTCGCCCTTGAGATGCAGCGGGTCGATCAGCACCCCGTCGACGCGCGCCCGCGTGGTTCCCATTACCACGTTCGCGTTGATCGGATACGGATCCCTGGCTTCGCGCAGGCTGAGCAGCGCGCCGCCCGACCCTTTGATCGTCGCCGCCATGCCCTTGTAGCGGCCTTTGCCCGTCACGTCCAACATCGATTCCGGTTCGTTGCCGCGGCCGGGTCGCGTACTCATCTCGACCGCGAGGTCGGTGTTGATGCGCAGATCGCGATATCTGGCGCTGCCGTGATCGATCGTCAGTGTGCCTATTTTCGGAAATTCAGCCGGCTTGCCCTGGTTTTCCTCCGTGAACACCCAGTTCGCCTTGCCGTCCTTGTCTACCTCAAGGCTCAAATGCGGCTCGGACAGTGCGATTTCCGGGAAATGAAACCGGCCGGCCAGCAGTTCCAGGAGATCGATTTTGAAGTTTGCGCGCCCGATCCTGGCCATATCCGGATCGCGCGCCCACGCCGCATTCCCCATCACGACACCGTTTACGATGATGCGCGGCCGCAGCGCGAGATGGACCTCCAGATCGCCGTTGATGGCAAACGTCCGGCCGGTCGAAGCGCTGACGCGTCGCTCGATATAGGGCTTCAGCAAATTCCAGTCGAAGAAGTAGATTGCCGCGAAGAGCAGCACCAGAAAGCCGGCGATGCCGATCAGCCATTTTTTCGAGCGGGCCATGAGGGGTCCCTCGGGTGTAAGGTTTCTTCTGTGTACGACTTCAGAATAATCCTGTTGTTCCGAACGGATTTCCGCCCGCGGGTAAGACGAGTCCTACGTGCGGGTGCGTGCCGGGCCGCATGGACCCGTCCAGCCGGCTATCGACAAATCGTTTGACACCCGTTAAAGTAAATACGATCCGCGGAGAAAAAGGAAAGGGGTCAGGCTCGAATTTTGGAATCTGTAGAATGCATCATGCGTTCACGTAGAATGTGAAAGGACACCACTTGCCAGCCTTTGAACACCACGGCGCGTCGATCTACTACGAAGAGTTTGGCAAGGGATTCCCGATCCTTACGTTCGCGCCGGCGGGTCTCGCGTCGACGATCAAGGTCTGGAGCGAACCCTCCGCCCCCGTGAACCCGACCACAGAGTTCGCGGCGAACTACCGCGTGATCGCGATGGATCAGCGCAATGCCACCGGCGGCCGCTCGCGTGCGCCCATCACCGCGCAGGACGGCTGGCACACCTACGCCGCTGACCACATCGCGCTGCTCGATCATCTGCGTATCGACCGCTGCCACCTCTATGGCCAGTGTATCGGCGGGTCATTCATCATGAGCCTGCTGAAAGCCCAACCGCAGCGCTTCCCGTGTGCCGTGCTTGCCCAGCCCATCGGGCGCGTAGGTCCCATGAAGCCGGGCCGCGCCGCCCGTTTCGACGCGTGGGCGAAAAGCCTGGAAGGCCATCCGGAAGCCACCGAGCAGGTGCTCGATGCGTTCTATCACAACCTGTACGACCCCGGTTTCCTCTATAGCGTGGACCGTGCGTTCGTGGCGAGTTGCCAGACGCCGAGCCTGGTGCTGGCGGGCAACGATGAGGCGCATCCGTACCCGATTTCCGAGGAGACGGCGAAACTGCTGCCGCACGCAGACTTCATCGCGGAGTGGAAAACAGGCGCGCCGCTGGAAGCAGCGAAGGTCCGCATCAAACAATTCCTGTCGAAGCACACACCCGCGCACGTTTGAAGCGTGTTCGTCCACGTTTTTTTCGCGCGCCCGGGGTCAGACTCGAAACTCCGACGGCCGGTTATCCCGCTACAATTTAAGCTTCGAGTCTGACCCCGAAGGGCGGAAGCCGAAATGAAACACCGTACATTCGGCCGCAGCGGCATCAAGGTCTCTGAAGTCATTTTCGGCGCCGGCGCTGTCGGCGGCATCCTCATCCACAAGGACGTCGCGACGAAGCGCGAAGCGATCCGCCGGGCGATCGCCGGCGGGATCAACTGGATCGATACGGCCGCGCAGTATGGCAACGGCAAGTCGGAGGAAGCACTCGGCTGGCTGCTGCCCGAAGCCGGGGCGACGCCCTATCTCTCGACCAAGTTCGGTCTCGATGTGGAGAATCTGCAGGGCATCCCGGCGCAGATCGAGGAGCGCCTGATGGCAAGCCTCGCCCGGCTCAAGCGTTCATCGGTCGACGTACTGCAGCTTCACAATCGGATCGGATCGAAGCCCGGCGGCCGGGTGATGACGGTCGAGCAGATCCTTGGCAGGAACGGCGTGGCCGACGGGCTCGAGCGGCTGCGCGAGAAGGGGCTGATCGGCCACATGGGCATTACCGCGATCGGCGCGGCCGCATCCGTTTGCGAAGTGATCCGGAGCAAGCGGTTCGATTCCGCACAGGTCTATTACAACCTGCTCAATCCCAGCGCGGGCCGGAGCATGCCCGAAGCGTGGACCGGGCAGAACCTGGGCGGCATTATCGAGGCCTGTCGCGCCAACAATGTCGCGGTGATGGCGATTCGTATTTTTGCCGCCGGAGTCATTGCTACGGATGAGCGGACGGGGCGCGAGAGCGTTCTCATCGCCGACACGAGCGTCGCCGGGGACGAACGCAAGACGAAGGCTGTGTTCGACGCGATCGGTACCGGCCACGGGACCCGCGCGCAGATCGCGCTGCGCTTCGTTCTGGCGAACCCGGATATATCCTGTGCCGTGATCGGCAGTGCGGAACTGCATCATATCGACGAGGCGCTGCAGGCGGCCGAAATGGGGCCGCTCTCGCCTGATGTGCTGGCACGTCTCGATGCGTTGTACGAGAGCGATTTCGGCCGCGTGTAAGGGGTTTCGAGCGCAGACTAAAGGCCCGCGCGCGCCAGGAACGGCCGTAGCTCGCGCACATCGGCCAGCGCTTCCAGGGCGTTCACCTGCCGGATCACGCCTTCCGTCTGCTCGGCGCCGAGCACCGGCGCCATCAGGAGCCGTGCCTTTGCGTTCACGCTCTCCGTGTTCAGCGGATTTTCCGTCGTGCCCGGGGCATGACGCGTGAAGTGGCTGACGGTTCGGCCATCCCGCAGCGTCACCTCCACCCGGCCGCTTCGCGGCGCGGCGGGATCCATGAGATCGCGATCGGCGATGAGCTGCACCCGCTCCTTCACGGCGCGCACTTTCGGGTCCGCCATCCGCTCGTAGGAATGGCTGTCCTCGAACGAGACCGTGCCGTCCACCAGCGCCAGCGCGATGATGTGCTGGCAGTTGACATCCGGCATGGCGCGGTCATTGACGACGCGGGAGCCGTCTTCCGGAAGCCTCACGACGATACGCTCCACGTTGTCGACGCTCAGAGCGTGCTCGCGACGAAGCCTGAGGAACGCGTCCAACGGCGCCTGGATCGGATAGCCGACGGAGAAGGGCTTGATGGCGGTTTCGGTGACGAAATAGCGGCTTC
>JACPTJ010000093.1 GCA_016192835.1 Betaproteobacteria bacterium | reverse complement strand
TTACTCGCGCAGTTCATCGACATCGTCCTGCACCTCGACCGGCACCTGATCTGGGTGGTCGAGAATTACGGCGCATGGATCTACCTGCTCCTGTTTCTGGTCATTTTCTGCGAGACCGGGCTCGTGGTGACGCCCTTTCTGCCCGGCGATTCACTGCTGTTCGTCGCCGGCACGCTCGCCGCCGTAGGCGCCATGGACGTGCATGGCCTGTTTGCGCTGCTGGTATTGGCCGCGTTCGGCGGCGACAACACCAACTACTGGATCGGACGCTTCGTCGGGCCGCGCGTGTTCAGGATCGAGCGCTCGCGCCTGTTCAACCCGGCGCACCTCCAGCGCACGCACCGTTTTTACGAAAAGCACGGCGGCAAGACCGTGACGTTCGCGCGCTTCCTGCCGATCATCCGCACCTTCGCGCCGTTCGTCGCGGGCATCGGCCGCATGGCCTATCCGAGGTTCCTGTTCTACAGCTTTTCGGGAAGCGTGTTCTGGATCGGGTTCTTCGTGTTCGGCGGCTACTATTTCGGCAACATCCCGGTCGTCAGGCAGAACCTGACGCTCGCCATCATCGGCATCATCGTGGTGTCGGTCATGCCCGGCATCGTCGAGTTCATTCGCCAGAAAACCGGAAAACCTTAGCTCGAGCTCGCGCTTTCGGATTCTCGAACAAGATCCGTCCGGCCTTCGCCGGCGGGAAGGCAGCTTTCTAACAGGAGGATGCAGCCGCATGCTTAGTCGACCCTTTCGTTTCGCTTCCTTTACACCCGTTGCCGTTGTGCTTTGCCTGTTGGGAGCCGCGACCGCGGACGCGCAGCAATATCCCAACCGTCCCATACGCCTGATCGTCGGTTATCCACCCGGCGGACCCTCCGACATCACCGCGCGGCTCGTCGCGCCATATTTGACCGAAGCCCTCGGGCAGCAGATCGTCATCGACAATCGCGCCGGCGCCGGCGGCACGGTCGCCGCGACGCTGACGGCGCGCGCGGAGCCCGACGGCTACACGATATCGATCGTCGCCAACGGCGAAATGGCGATCTCGCCGAACCTCCGCAAGCTCCCCTACGACCCGCTGAAAGACTTTGAGACGGTGAGCCGCATCGGCGCCAATCAGCTCGCGCTCGTGGTGCATCCGTCGGTGCAGGCGAAGTCGGTCGCCGAGCTCGTCGCGCTCGCCAAAGCGAAGCCCGGCACGGTCAACTTCGCATCCGCAGGCACGGGGTCGACTGCGCACCTTGCGGGCGAGCTTTTCAAAAGCCTCGCCGGTATCGACATCGTGCACGTGCCGTACAAAGGCGCAGGCCCGGCCCTGATCGATCTCATCGGGGGACAGGTGCACATGCTGATCACCGGCTATCCCGGCGCATTGCCTCACATCAAGGCCGGCAGGCTGCGCGCGCTGGGTGCAACGGGTCCCAAGCGGATGATCGCGGCGCCGGACCTGCCGACGATAAGCGAGACCGTGAAAGGCTACGACGTGACGTCGTCGTACGGTCTCGTCCTGCCGCTGCGGACCCCGAAAGCGATCGTAGCGAGGCTGCACCGGGAAACCGCTGCGATCGTGAAGAAGCCGGAAGTGCGCGAGAAGCTGATCGCGCTCGGCTTCGATCCCGAAGGCAACACGCCCGCGGAATTCGCGGCCCAGATCAAATCCGAGCTCGCGAAGTGGGCGAAGGTGATCAAGATCGCGAACGTGAAAGTCGAGTAGGCGTAGGCATAGAGAGCGTGCGCTACTTGGCGAGCCGTATTATCCGCACCTCGCTCTTGACCAGATCGGGCACGGCCACCAGGTACCCCTTGGCCTGGGGAATGACGCAGAAATCGGCCGGCCCCTTGAATCCCGACGCCAGGGTCTGCTTGCCGTCCTTCGCGCTCCAGCTGAACAGCGACCCCGAATTCCAGTCGGTGGCGAGGAGGGTGCCGTCCTTCATTTCATACACGCCGTCCAGCCGGCCGATGTCCTTCGCGAGCTCCTTGATTTCGCCCTTGGCGCTGACCGAATAGATGCCCTTGGGCTCCTTGTCGGACTTGAATCCCACGACCAGCAGCGAACCGTCTTTGGCCGGATAGACCCCATTGGGGTTTACGCCCTTGCCCGAGAATACCACCGTGACCTTGGGCTTTACCTTGGCATTCAGGAAGTCTGCCGGCTCGACGCGCACGAGCTGGTCCGACCGGTTGTCGCTGATATAAAGAGCATTGCCCTTGACCGCCGGATCGTTGGCGAACTGGACTCCAGGCAGCGCGAGCTTCCTGCCCTGGTGCGTCTTCAGGTCGAAGATCCATACAGAGTCGATGTCGGTGACCCATAACCGGTTGCCCCTGATCCAGATGCCCTTGGGCTTGTTGAGGACATCGCCCGGATCGGGCAGAAACCGCGACTCCAGAAGCTTGCCGTCCAGCGATAACTTGCTGATCCTGCCGTTGCCATCCTTTTCCGCAGGCTTCAGTTGGGTGCCCCCGAACTGGCTTACGTAGAGAGCTTTCCCGCCTGCGTCGCAACCGACCGATTCCGGAAACGGGAATCCCGTGATCGCCTGGTCCGAAACCACCCGGAGCTTGCCCGCATCCGCCGCGGATGCGTTGCAAGCAATCCCTGCCATTCCGACCAGCAAAACCAGACCCGCTGTCAATGCTCTGCTCATGGCACCCTCCATTGCAAAACGCGATTGGACTTCTCTTGCCGCTACTTCCTCTATCTTGCGCCGCCGGGCTGTCGCGTGCATCCGTCCTTGAGCGGCTTTAGATTTTCTTCGCCAGTTCCACGGCTTTGCCGAGGTAGGTCGCCGGCGTGAGTTTCAGCAGGCGCTTCTTCTCGGCCGCGGGGATTGCA
>JACPTJ010000092.1 GCA_016192835.1 Betaproteobacteria bacterium | reverse complement strand
GCGGGCGCTGCAATCGCTGGCGAGACCCATCAATGTGTTGACGACCCACAGTGCGTGGCTGTTCAGCTCGCTGGTTTCGGGATGCAACGGCCTGCTCTCAGGCAGCGGCAGCGTGATTGCCGAGCTGCAGGCGCGGCCCTTCGCGGCGGTGCGCAATCAGGACATGAATGCCGCGCGCAGGATACACGACAGGATACACCCGACGGCGGAAGCCTTTTATGCGGCACCCAAAGTCGATATGCACAACCGGATGAAAGAAGCCCTGGTGTTGCTTGGCAAACTTCCGCGCGCCGTCGTCCGCCCGCCTCTCATGCAACTGCCGGATGCCGAAATCGAAAAAGTCAAAGCAGCCTTGATCGCTGCGGGACTTCTGGAGCAGGACCGCGGCATGAGTCGCGTAGCGTGAGCCTGCGCTATTTGACGCTCGGCTCCGGCGCTACCTGGCCGGCATAACCTGCTGAAAAGATCGGCCGTCCGCAAGCCGGTAGACGTCGAAATCGGCGCGGTCTATGGTGAGTATCTCGGTGAGGCCCGTGCGCTCGGCCAGCAATACCAGCGACGCATCGGCCAGATCCATCGGCCGGTCCCGGTACCGGCGCAGCAAGCGGTCGAGTTCCGCGAGCACGTCTTCGCCGAGATCGAAAACGGCCACGCCGCCATTTAGCGCCCAGCCGGTCAGAGCGATCCGCCCATGCACAGGCAACAGATGCCACGCTTCCGTCATCACCGGCCAGGTCGTTAGTAAACCGCAGCCGCACTGTTTGATGAAGCTCTTGACCCGCTTGTGGTGTTTATCGTCCTTGTGCAGCAGCGCGACAATCGGGCCGGTGTCAACGAGAATGTTTCGCACGGATCGCCTTGCTCACGTATTTCTTCGCGTTCTGCGCCAAGTCACGCGGCCCACCCCGGACACAGCCGATGATGTCCATCGCCGCAGCGACTTCATAGGCGGATTTTTGCGGATAGCGCGCCACGAACTCACGCACCAGCGCGGAAACGACGTCGGATTTCGTGCGTCGCTGGCGTTCACAGACCGATTCGAATTTGCGCTCGAGCGCGGGGTCCAGTCTTACTGTCAAGGTCATCGGGTTGCTCCAGATCTCGTTAGTTGTAATACGAATATTACAGCCAACCTGATCTCAAGGCAATGACCGCCGCGGCGAAGCCAGCCCTTGTATTGACATATTCCTGTTCGACCTTCGGTACTGAAATGCCTCGGAAACCCGGGCGAAGAACTCCCCTGTTGACAGAAGCCTCGGTTCTTCCTAAAGTCGTTGCGCCAACGCTGCCCAACCCAAGGGAGGCCCACCATGAAGAAACATTTTGCGGCTCTGAGCGTTCTCATTTCCCTTACCCTGATCTTGCTCCCTGCCGCTCCGGCACAGGCGCAGTGCAAGCTCGGCGTACCCGTCGTCAAGGTCGGCGTACAGGGGGCGGCCTCGGGCCCCCACTCGGACTACGGACGCCAGATCGAAATGGGGGCCACCATGGCCACCGAGGAGATCAATGCGGCCGGCGGCATCGCGGGTTGCAAGCTCGAGATCAAGTTCATGGACGACGAGAACAAGGCGGCCACCGGCGTGAAGAACGCCCGCTATCTGGTGACGGACTGGGGCGCCCACTTCATGGTCGGGACCGACTCGAGCGGGGTCGCCATGGCCCTGGGGCCGGTGCTCGCGGAGTTGAAACGCATCCACTTCTTCACCCATGCGGCGACCCACCGTCTGACCGAGGATCTGGTGGCGAGCAAGGGGATCAAGGAGATTGTCCGGGTGAGCGTCCCGGTCTACCAGGACGCCATCATCGCGGCCCTGATCTTCAAGGACCGGATGGACATCAAGCGCTGGGCCAACATCGGGGCGGACTACGAGTACGGCTACACGTCATGGAACCTCTTCAAGGAGACATTGAAGAAGTACCGCCCCGACGTGGAATTCGTGGCATCGGCCTGGGCGCCGTTCCTGACGCTGGATTTTTCGCCTCACATCTCGGCCGTGATGGCGCAAAAACCTGACGCGATCTTCGCCACACCGTGGGCGGGCGAGGCGGTCATGCTGCTGCGGCAGGCCCTGATCCAGGGCGTATTCAACGACACCAAGGCCTGGTGGCAGGCGATGGGAGGCTCCGTCGACGTGCTGGAAGGAATCTCCGCGGAAGTTCAGAAGGACCGGTTCAAGGGCAATCTCTGGGCCACGGCCCGCTACATCCACAACTGGCCCGATACCCCGGAGAACAAGGCCTTCAACGAGCGCTTCAAGAAGCGCTGGGTCAGGCTCCCCAACTACTCCGCCGAGACCACTTATTCCGCCTTCTTCATCATGAAGGCCGCAGTGGAAAAAGCCCGCAGCCTGGAAACGGCTAAAGTCATCGATGCGATGAAAGGAATGCAGATCAGGAACCCGGGCGGTGTTCGCACGTTCAGGGCCGAGGACCAGCAGTTCATCTACAACGTTCCGGCCGGGCGGCCAGTCATCGACGCGAAGTACCCGATTCCGGTGCTCGGTGATTTGAAGATCTTCGCCGCCAAGGACTACTACCGGTATCCGCCTTTCGCCCCCGTCGCGGTGACCAAGTAAATTCTTCGCAGGAGAGGGCCCCGATCCGGGGTCCTCTCTCACGTTATGGATAATTTCGCCTTCCAGGGCCTCATCGGCCTGTCCATGGCCATGTACCTGTGGCTGATCTCGGCCGGGCTCACGATCATCTTCGGCGTGCTCCGGATCGTGAACTTCGCCCATGGCAGCCTTTTCATGGTGGGGGCTTATCTCGCCTACGCATTTTATGGCCAGATGGGACTGCCGTTCTGGCTGGCCATTCTCCTGAGTCTCCTCGGTACGGGATTGCTCGGCTTGGTAATGGAACGCGTATTTTTGCGCCGCATTTACGGTATCGATGAGGCCTACCAGTTGCTCCTCACCTTCGGTTTCATCCTGATCCTCGATGATGCGGTCAAAATCATTTGGGGCGGGGTGTTCAAGATCCCGCCGATTCCCGCCTTCCTCGACGGATCGTGGCCGGTGTTCGGCAGATCCTTTCCGATTTACAACGCCTTCGTCATCGCCGTAGGACTTGCCGTCGCCGTGGGTCTGTGGGCGCTCTTCGAAAAGACGTGGTGGGGCAGGACCGTGCGCGCCACCGCCTCGGACCGCGAGATGGCCAACGCCATCGGCATCAATGTCCCGTGGGTCTTCTCAGGGGTGTTCGCTTTCGGCGCCATGCTGGCCGCCTTGGGAGGCGCCATAGGAATACCGGTGCGCGTCGTCGCCGGCGATGATCATCCAGGCCTTTATCATCACGGTCATCGGCGGCCTTGGAAATCTCAAAGGCGCGTTTGTCAGTTCTCTCATCGTCGGCGTCCTGAGCGCCTACGGGACGCTCTTTTTTCCCGTGTTCGAGCTCTTCTTCATTTTCGTGATCATGGCCGTGGTCCTTCTCATCCGCCCGCAAGGGCTGTTCGCGCGCTGAGCCCTGCCCGTGACTGGCCACCCGCGTTCCCGTCTCGCGATGCTGCTGCTCGCCGCCCTGGTGCTCGCGCTGTTTCTGCTGCCTTGGGTAGCGGGACGCTATCCGATCTACCTCGCGATCCAGGTCCTGTTCCTGGCGGTTTTTTCGGTCGGCTTCAATCTGCTGTTCGGCTACTCGGGCCTGCTCTCGTTCGGCCAGGCCGGATTTTTCGCGATCGGCGCCTACGGCTGCGCCAAGATCCTCCTCGCGGTGCCCAACCTTTTGCTCGGACTCGCAGGGGGTGTTGCGGCTGCCGGGATCGCGGCCGTGGTGCTCGGCGTTCTGTCCGTCCGTCACACCCGCATTTACTTCTCCATGCTGACCCTCGCATTCGGCATGATGATTTTTTCCATCGCGTGGAAGTGGCGGGATTTCACCGGAGGGGACGACGGTCTGGTGGGAATTCCGCGGGCGCCGCTGGAGATCCCCGGCCTCCTGAGCATCGACGTGTCCGCCATGG
>JACPTJ010000091.1 GCA_016192835.1 Betaproteobacteria bacterium | reverse complement strand
CGCTACGCCGGATCTGGGCGCTGTCGCCACGGCCTTCGGCGGCAGAGGCCGGCTCGCGCGCAGTGTCGATGAGGTGCGCGCCGCGGTTGCCGAGTGGGTCGCCAAACCGGGCCCGATGATGATCGACGCGCGCCTTGCCGCAAGTGTGGTTCCCCTGCCGCACCGCCGCCTCCACTACGGGCTGGACGAATAGACGTTCAGGCCTTCCGCAACGAGCGGTCGAGACCGCGTACCAACGGCAGGAGCATATCGATGGTGGGCACCGCGACGCCTGCGGTGCGCGCGAAAGCCTGGAGCTGGCCGAGATGCGCTTCCACTTCGAGCGGCCGCCCCTGCAGCACGTCCTGCAGCATGGAGGGACGCTGGCCGGGCTTGTTGCGCCGTGCCACGCTATCCACGTCGATTTCAGCACGCAGATCCCAGCCGAGCGCCGCGGCGACGGCAAGCACTTCCCTGATCACCTTCGCCGAGATCTCGCACAGGTCCGGGTCGCTGCCGAGACCGCCAAAATCCAGGCGGGTCAGCGCGCTGAGCGTATTGCCGGGGGCGTTGGACACGAGCTTCTGCAGGATATCGCGGCGCAGATCGCCGGACACCTTCGTGTCGCCGCCGCCGCGGCGGAGCATGGTGGCGACCGCCTCGATGCGCTCGCTCGTCGCTCCGTCGGGCTCGCCGATGACCAGCTGCAGCGCGCCCGCGTTGACGATCACGCCCGGGGCGATGATGTCGCAGGGGCAGAGCACCACGCAGCCGAGCGCTCGCTCCGGCTTCACCTGGTTCCACAGCGCCCCTTGCGGATCGAGCAGCGGCAGCGTGCCGCTCTTGCCCGGCAGTCCGTGCTGCCACCACCACGGGATGCCGTTGAGCAGAAAGACCGCGCAGCCTTGCGGCGCGAGCAAGCGCGCAATCGCCGCCGCAGCACCGGGCACGGCATGCGCTTTCAGTGTCACCAGCACCACGTCCTGAGGCGGCAGCGTGGACGGATCATCGGTGGCAACCCCGGCGTTGACCTTGAGCTCCTTGCCGCCTGCAATCAGCGTCAGGCCGCGCTCGCGGATGGCTTGCAGTTGCACGCCGCGCGCGACCAGCGAAATCTCGTCTGCGCGGGCCGCCAGCAGACGCGTCGCGACGGTGCCGCCGACAGCGCCCACGCCGAATACACAAACTTTCATGAACTCTCCTTGATTTTGCTATTGCTTTACTCGCAGTAGATCGGAAAGCCCGCCCCAAAAGCGGTACAGGTAATCGCAAATGTTCTCCGGGAGACCGGCTTCCCGGATGATCCCGGGCCACTCTTTTTGGGCGGCTGTCACCGCCTCCTTGACGATGTCCAGCACGAACTTCGGTGGGGCTTCCATCCGACGGGCGAGCCGGTCGAAATGCGACTCATCGATGGATTCAAACCGCTTCTCCCCGCCCAGATTGAGCGCAAGGCTGTCGTTCTGGACGTAGTGAATTGTAGACACCAGGTCATAGGCAGGCGATAACTGGGGCGTGACTTTGTCTTTATAGATCACCGACCAGTTCTTGAGATGGGCATCGCCGTTTCCGATGAGAATGTTGACGACCAGTCGCCGAATGAATTCCGCGAGCTGCTCGAACCGGTTGGGAAAAAGATCGAAGATCAATCTGCCTATGGTATCGTAATTGGTCGCCTTGTATTCCTGGTCGGCATGAATGTTGAATACCTGCGCGAAGTCCTCGGCATGGACGCGGCCTTCGGCAGTGCGGTCATAACGTTTGATTGCGTAGGCCGAGGTTTCCCATTGCGGTATCGAGAGGCCGGTGAGGCCGCGCAGATCAATATCATCGAGTTTCACCAATCGAACCTCGGGCGTCTGTATTCCGGCAGCGGCCGCAAGGAGCATCATCGTGTACTCGTTCGCCGGGACGTTGGGATGCGTCGGATGAGGTGGTTTGATAATCCATTCGTCGGTGCCATCGGCCAGCGTGAATCGACCGCCGCGCTCGATCATCGAGAACTTGAGTTGTGATCCACCCAGCGAGAATTTGAGCGGTGTCTCATCGGGAGATGCGTGCGTGGTGCCAGGCCGGTAGTTGATGGCGGCTTGAGGCAGTTCATCTGCCGGAAGCGCGCGAATTGCGCCGGGCAGGCTCGCGCCCAGTGCCATGAGCAGGTCGAATTCACGGTCGTGGTGGATTTTCAGGCGCTTGACCATGTATTCCCGCAGCACGCCTTCCGGCAGCAGGTTGCTGAAGAAAGGCGGCAGCTTCATCCGGCTCGAATAAATTTCCCGGAGCTTGCGCTCAGTCGCTTCCTCATCTCCCGGCGTGTTGAAGGACAGGCTCAGGATCGGCCGGCTGGGCCCCAGGTCGATGTAGCTGTCATCGAAGGCGAACAGGCTTTTGCCGTCGTGAAAGCCGGTGAGGTGGCCGACCGGTACATCGCCCAGCAGTATCTTCAGGACGCGGGCATCAGCCATTCTATTGCTCCTCGTCGTCTGTTACCTGGTAGCGGTCGAGCAGGGAAGGGGGAGAGGCTGAAGGCGCCGGCCCGCGCTTGGCCTTGAGAAGAGATTCAACCTTTGCGGTGTCTTCCCGCGGAACGGGCAAGAGTTCCACGTCGAGCGCTTGGGCCAGCTTCAAGAGAGTGGATAGCGTGACATCTCCCCCGCGCTCGAAGAGCGACACTTGCCGTTGTTGAATCCCGCTTCGGCGCGCAGTTTCGATTTGCGACAAGCCCAGGGCAAGCCGGCGCGCTCGTATGGTCT
>JACPTJ010000102.1 GCA_016192835.1 Betaproteobacteria bacterium | reverse complement strand
ATAGGCGACGGCTTTTTCGGAGTGCCCGAGGATGCGCCTGATGCCGACGCCCTCCATTTCCGCGAGCACGCGCCGCATGATCGCATCCATGAAAAACACGTGCGTGACCCCGTGGGCCTTGAGCATCTGCGCGATGAGCCGCGCGCCTGACATCTTCTGAGCCATTGATTTTCTCCAAGGTAAGTGTGTCTATCGCTCCGCGTATTGGCCCGCCATATTCGCACGACCATGGCCCATTTCGCAATTGTCATCGCGCAGGGTTGGGCGCCGATTACCGTGCAATGCGTTGACCGGCGGGTGCCGCTGGTGATCGCGCCGGTACTCGTTTATTGTGGTGACGTATGCAGAACCCGTTACCTGAACGACAGGCCGACCGCACCGTGCTGCTGTTGGCCGCGACGCTCGCCGGGCTGTCGATGCTCGGGCCGTTCTCGATCGACACCTATATGCCGTCGTTTCCGGAGATCGGGCAGACTTTCGATGTGACGCCGCAGCAGATGCAGCTCACGTTGAGCGCCTATCTTGGGACTTTCTCGGTCATGACGTTGTTCCACGGCGCGATCTCGGATTCCTTCGGACGGCGCAGCGTGATTCTGGTGAATCTGGCGGTGTTCGTGGCGGGGTCGATCGGCTGCGCGCTCGCGCAGGACTTCGGGCAACTGTTGTTTTTCCGCGCGCTGCAGGGTCTTGCGGGAGGCGCCGGCATGGTGGTCGGTCGCGCGATGATCCGCGACACTTTCGCCGGGCACGAAGCGCAGCGCATGATGTCGATGGTGACGATGATCTTCGGCGTGGCGCCGGCGATCGCGCCGGTGATCGGCGGCTGGCTGCAGGCGGGGTTCGGCTGGCGTTCGGTGTTCGTGTTTCTGACGCTCTTTTCAGCGGCGCTGCTCGCGGGCTGTTACCGGCGCCTGCCCGAAACCCTGCCGCGTTCGGCGCGCCAGTCCTTCGCGCCGCGCGCGCTGACCGCGAATTATCTCAAAGTGTTCGGCAGTCTGCGTTTCGGGTTACTGTCAACGGCGATCGCTTTCAATTTCGCCGGTTTCTTTTTATACATTTCGTCGGCTCCGGCAATTATCTACCGGTTGTTGCATCTTAATGAGAACCAGTTCGGGTGGCTGTTCATTCCGGCGACGAGCGGCGTCATCGTGGGTGCGTTCTTGTCCGGGCGTCTCGCCGGCAAGCTCACGCCCCGACGGACCCTGCGCGTTGCCTACGCGATCATGTTTGCCGCCGCGGCATTGAGCCTCGGCTACCATCTGTGGTTTCCGCCGGCGCTGCCGTGGACGGTGTTGCCGGTGATGATGTACACCATCGGCATGTCGCTTGCCATGCCGAATCTCACGCTTTTTGTGCTCGATCTGTTTCCCCGCAATCGCGGTCTTGCCGCCTCGTTGCAGGGCTTCCAGCAAAGCCTTTTTGCCGCGCTCATCGCGGGCGCGGTGTCTCCTTTTGTCGCGGGGAGCGGCCTGAGCCTGGCGGCAACTTCGGCGGTGCTGCTGGCAGCAGGGGCCGCGTGCGCGTTCATCTATTCGCGGCTGCCCAGGCCGCACGAGCAACGCAATCCATGAAGTCGCGAGGCGCGCGGTAGAAAACTCCGAGCGGGCGGTTTGATCCAGATCAGAATTTCCCGCCGTGGAACGCCTAAACTGGCCAAACCGCTTTGTTATTGATAATCACGAAACCGGGCGATAGCCCGGTTTCGCTCGACGCTCCCCTCGCCTCTCTGGGAGAGGGGTTGGGGGTGAGGGATCGAGCGGTGTTACACAGTTATGTAAAGCTCGATGATGGGGAGGTAACCATGAAATACGAGGATCCTGCGTGCGCTTATTGTCCTGAGACGGTTCGCGCCTGCCGCGTAGGCGAATCCGAGGAGCGCGGCCCGGGCTTTTGCCCGACCAAAGTCGACCCCGCTAGCCAGCAGGTGGCGCGCGCGCTATATGAAGACCCGGAAACCCGCAAGATCTCGCGTGAATCGGCGCTGGTCGAATCTGAAGGTTACTGCAAGTGGACGCGCGTCGAAGAAATCGTCCAGTTCGCCAAGCGCATGGGCTACAGGAAGATCGGCATCGCGAACTGCATCAGCTTCGTCGATCACGCGAAAGTGCTGAGCGGCATCCTGGAAAGCCATGGCTTCGAGGTCGTTTCGGTCGCGTGCAAGACCGGCAGCATCCCGAAGGAAGATCTGGGAATTGCCGACCACGAGAAGGTCCGTCCCGGCCAGTTCGAAGCGCTGTGCAATCCGGTGTGCCAGGCCGAATTACTCGATGCCCACGGCTGCGAGTTCAACGTCGTGCTCGGGCTATGCCTCGGGCACGACAGCCTGTTCTTCAAGCATGCGAAGGGACTGACGACGGTGCTGGTCGCCAAGGACCGGGTGCTCGCGCATAACCCGGTGGCGGCGCTGAATCTTGCAGAAACCTATTACAGCCGCGTATGGGGGCCGCTCAAGCCCACGAAAACGCCGAAACTCCCGCCCGCGGGGCGGCGCTAGCACTGCTCCCAAGGCAGTCCCTCGAACCGCCACCCGGTGTTGGCGCCACGATGGTGGTCGGAGTTGAGCTCGCCCTCGAAGCCGTGCAGCACGTTGTAGATCTTGGTGAACCCCGCTTCCTCGAGCGCGTGGCCGGCATCGAGCGAGCGGTTGCCGCTGCGGCAAATCAGCACCACCGGACGGTTGACGCTGGTCGCCTTCTTCACGTGCGAGACGAACTCGGGATTGATGTCCCAGTTGGGGCCGTCGTTCCACGACACCAGGATCGCGCCTTTCGGGTGACCCACGAACAGGTATTCCATCTCGCTGCGGCAATCGACGAAAACCGCATCGGAAGTCTGCTTTAAAAACTCGAATGCTTCCCTGGGAGTCAGGTGTTGCATGATCGCCACCAGTCTGAATCGGAACGCGCATTATAGGCGCAGACCGCGGCCAGAGGCCAGATGGGCCGCCGCCGCGTGCTAAAATCCGTCCCTTTCGCGCCGCCGTGCCACACCGTTTCCCGCCATGAAAAACAGCCGAAGCGCCCAACTTGAAGCCCTGCTCAGGGAGCGCATCGTCATCCTCGACGGCGCAATGGGGACGATGATCCAGGGTTATAAGCTCGACGAGGCGGGTTATCGCGGCGCGCGCTTCCACGACTTCGGGCGCGACCTCAAAGGCAACAACGACCTGCTCACGCTGACCCAGCCGCAGATCATCCGCGCCATACACGACGCCTATTTCGCCGCGGGCGCCGACGTGATCGAGACCAATACCTTCAACTCGACTTCGATCGCGCAGGCCGACTACGCGCTCGAGCACCTGGTGCACGAACTGCACGCCGAGGCGGCACGGCTTGCCCGCGCGGTGGCCGATGAATTCGAGCAGAAAGACGGACGGCCGCGCTTCGTCGCCGGCGCGCTCGGCCCGACCAACCGCACCGCGTCGATATCGCCGGAGGTCAACGACCCGGCATTCCGCAATACCACTTTCGATCAACTCGTC
>JACPTJ010000050.1 GCA_016192835.1 Betaproteobacteria bacterium | reverse complement strand
TGGAACCCGGCCTCCGCCATGGTTGGCACGTCAGGCAGGATCTTCATGCGCTGGGCACTGGTCACGCCCAAGGCCTTGATCGCGCCCGAGCGCACATGCGGCGCAGCAGTGGCAGGATTGATGAATGCCATTTGGATCTGCCCGCCCATAAGGTCCTGCATGATCGGTCCAGCGCCGCGATAGTGGACCGTCTGAAAGCGCGTCCTCGTCTGCTTTCGCACCACCTCGTCGAGCAGGTGGGGCGGACTGCCGATGCCGGCGCTCCCCGAAGACGCCTTGTCCGGGTTGGCCTTGAGCCAGTCCACCAGCTCGTTGTAGCTGTTTGCCGGCACTGACTTGTGGACCGTGAGCAGCAGCGGTGCATTCGTCATGAAGGCAATCGGCGCGAAGTCCTTCACCACGTCGTAGTCCAGCTTCAGGATCTTGGCGATTGCGACATGCGTATTCCAGATGCCAAGAAGCAACGTGTAGCCGTCCGGCGCTGCGCGCGCCGCGCGCGCCGAGCCAATGGCGCCGTTTGCGCCGCCCACGTTCTCGATCACGACTGTCTGCCCCAGGGGCCCTTGCATCCCCTCGGCCACCGGCCGGCCCACGGCATCGCTCAGACCCCCGGGCGGAAAGGGCACGATCAGGATTACCGGCCGCGTTGGATAGTTCTGCGCCCATGCGCCTGTCACCGCGACGAGCGCGAAGACAACGATAGCCACCAGTCTCTTCATACGATCCTCCTCGATCCCCCTTAGAATCCGTTTCAAGGCCTCAAGCCGAGGACCTAAGGATAAGAGAAACAACGCCTCCTCTGCAATCACCGCAGAGATTACCCAAGTTTCGAGCGCGATCGCGCGCTAACTACCGCACAATCTACGCCCGCGGCAGGAAGATCGCAACATCGGCCCCCTCGCCCCGCGGGTCAGGCGATGTCGGGCACCGGATGGCAGGCCAGCACATTATCGGCGGGAAGCGCCGCTTCGATACTGGCGTCAAGTGCAGGCGACGCGCGTTCGTTCTGCCGCGGGGCCCAAAGACCCAGGTGTTTGAGGATTCGTTGCACGACGCTGGCATTGTTGATGAGCGCGATCAAAATCTCCGGCTCTTTCATCGCTATTGGAATGACGTTACTCGACCCGCACGCCTGCGCGCTGAATCACTTTTGCCCAGCGCTCGACCTCTGTAGCTATCAACCGAGCGAATTCTTCGGGCGTGCTGGAGCGCGCTTCGACGCCTTCGTTCGCGAGGCGCTCGCGGATGCTCTGCTGCTTGAGCGCCGCGACGATTTCCGAATTGAGCCGCTGCACGATGTCGGGGGGAATTCGCGCGGGGCCGATGAAGCCGTACCAGAAACTGAACTCGTACCCGGGCACGCCTGATTCGGCGACTGTGGGAATTTCGGGAAGCGCTGCCGAGCGCTGCGCGCCGGTTGTCGCGAGCGCACGCAGCCGTCCAGCGCGCACTTGCGGGGTCACCGATGCGCTCGTGCCGAACGTCAACGAAAGCTGGCCGCCGAGGAGATCCACAAGCGCCCCGGACATACCTTTGTATGGAACGTGCACCATCTTCGTTCCGGTCATTGTCTCGAACAGCGCGCCCGCGAGATGACCCGACGCGCCGACGCCTGCCGAGCCATACGTGAGCTCTCCGGGTCGAGCTCTTGCGAGTGCGATGAGCCCTTTCACGTTTTTCGTCGGAACGGAAGGATGCATGGCGAGCACGAGTGGGCTCACGGCCGCCAGCGAGATTGGCGTGAAATCCCTGATCGAATCGTACGGGAGCTTCTTGTAGAGCGTCGCATTGACCGTGTGGCCGCTGGGGACGAGCACGATCGTATAACCGTCCGGCGCCGCGCGAGCCGCCGCTTCCGTGCCGATGATGCCACTCGCGCCGGCCTTGGTTTCCACGATGACCTGCTGCTTCATGGTCTCGGTGAGCTTCGTCGCAACCAGCCGACAGATGACGTCATTGCCGCCGCCCGCCGCAAAAGGCGAGATGATACGGATCGGCTTCGAGGGATAACCTTGCGTAAACGCCGCGATCGGTAACGCACAGACGAAGGAGATGGCGAGGCCCAGCAGAATCTTACGCATAGCGCGTCACCCGATAGTTTTTCGACCACATACCGATTCACACCCCACGGGACCTCGTGCTCGTTCTTGCAAGCGGTAGCCGCTGCGAAAAAAACGTCAATTCTCGAGTTTGATGTTGGCCGTCTTGATCACTTTCTCCCACAGCGCAATGTCCGATTTCATGAGCGCGGCGAACTGTTCAGGGTTCAAGAAGCGGGGTTCGACGCCCTGAGCGTTCAGCTTCTCCCGGGTGTCCGGCATGGCTATGATCCTGCCAATCTCCGCCGACATTTTGTCGACGATGGCCTTCGGGACGCCGGCCGGTGCAACGATGCCATACCAGCTCCTCGGTTTGAAATCCGGCAAGCCAGACTCTGCGAAGGTTGGCACATCCGGCACGGCCGGCGATCGGCTCTCGCCGCAAACTGCAATCGCCTTCAGTTTGCCCGCCTTGATCTGGGGGATGGGCGCAGACGGGGTGCTCAAGAAAAGGTCAGCATGACCGCCTATGACATCCATGAGGGCAGGCGCCGTGCCTTTGTACGGAATGTGCACCATGTGGATGCCGGTCATCATGCTGAGCAATTCCATCCCGAGATGACTCACACTGCCGCTGCCCCACGTAACGTAATTCAGCTGTCCCGGTTTCGATTTGGCCAGCGCGATGAGCTCTTTCAAATTATTCGCGGGCAGCGATGGATTGGTTACGAGAATCAGCTCGTACTTGGCAACACCGGCGATGGCAGTAAAGTCCTTGATTGGACCATACGGCGTTTTGAGCACGAGAGGCACGAGAACGTGGCTGCTGCCCGCCAGCAGTACCGTGTAGCCATCGGGCGTGGCTTTGACCGTGGCCTCGGTGCCGATGATGGTGTTGCCGCCGGGGCGGCTGTCCACGATCACCTGCTGGCCCCAGGCTTCGGTCAGCTTCTGTCCGATAAGACGCGCCATGATGCTGTTGCCGCCTCCCGCAGCATAGGGGCTGATGATGCGGATAGGCCTATATGGATAAGGCTGCTGGGCGGCCGCCGGGCCGGCAAGAGCGAGCAGCAGGCCCGTAGTTAGTAATCGTGTAATGACACAGGAAAATTTTTTCATGGTCTAGCCTCCTCGTTTGAGCACGATAGCAAAGTGAATCCTGGCCGTTCTAGCAGACACCTTTTTCGTGCAGCGCCTTCAACTGCTCTTCGCTGTACCCAAGCAGTCGCTTGAGCACCTCATCCGTGTATTCGCCGAGGTGTGGCCCGCGCGTGTCGGCGCGAGACTCCGTGTCGAACATGCGCACCGGCGCACCCGGCGCTTTGATGTGTTTGCCACCCACGTCGACTTCGACGAACGCGTGCCGTGCGGCGAGTTGCGGGCAGTCGTGAATCTCCCTGGCGGTCTGCACCGGTCCCACGGAAAATCCAAGTCCCACCAGAGTTGTGTGGCCTCCCAGGCCGTCTTGTCCGACAGCCATGCTTCCAACGCCGCCCCGCAGGCAAGAAGTGATTGCGCGAGCCGCCGGACTGCGCATAATCGTTCTTTACCCAAGTTTCGAGCGCGATTACCCGCTGACTTCCGAACAATCTACGCCCGCGGCAGGAAGATGGCAATGCCTGCCCCCTCGCCCCGCGGGTCAGGCGATGTCGGGCACCGACAGCAACGCGCGGCAAATCAGCCCACTGCGGATTTCGGAATCTTGACAGCACGTCACTTTAGCATCATGATGCCGGCATGAGAACAACGGTAACTTTGGAAAAGGACGTGGAGCGGATCTTGCGCGATGCTATGCATCGCTCTCGGAAGTCGTTCAAGCAAACGCTCAATGCCGCGGTGCGAGCAGGTTTGGGCGGAAAATCGGTTACGGCGGGAGCCACGCAATTTATCATCAAGGCGCGACCGCTTGGGTTGCGCTCTGGCATCGACCCTGCCAGCTTTAACAAGCTGGCCGACGATCTGGAAATCGACGCTTTCCTCGATAAGAATAGGCGTGTAAAGAAGAGCAGATGATCGTCCCCGATATCAATCTGCTGCTCTACGCTTACGACTCGGCTTCACCCTTCCACTCCAAGGCAACAGCCTGGTGGCAGACATGCCTGTCGGGAACCGAGCCCGTCGGTTTGGCACAGGTCGTGGTTTTTGGTTTTGTGCGCATCGGCACCAATAGCCGCGTGTTTCAAAATCCCTTGACTCCCATGGAAGCTGCAGAGCACGTCCGCTCCTGGCAGTCACAACCCGTCGTGCAAATTCTGGAACCCCAGGCAGATCACGTCGCACACGTGCTCAAGCTATTGGAGACGCTCGGCACTGCGGGGAATTTCGTGACCGATGCGCAGCTCGCGGCCCTCGCCATTGAGCATGGTGCAGTGCTGCATACTGCGGACTCGGACTTTTTGCGGTTTCGCGGATTACGCTGGCTCAATCCCATCACGGGTGTTGCCAGTCGCGGTCTGACGAGGAGCAAGCGCTCGTAAGCGAGCCGTTGTAACACACCGACTAGTAACCTCGGCAGTGGCTCCCGAATGGGTTTTCAGATTTTGCGACTTCCCTGCGTTGGATGCGATCGTTACGTGCGGGACAAGTCGTCGCTCCAACTGTGGTCCCGCGAATTCTTCCTGCAGATCACGGAGAAAATCGAGACGGTGTAGGGCCAGGAGACTGCTGTGAATTTGGATGGCACGACCGCCACGCAGACGATCCGGCGAGCGCGATTCCGCGCGCCGCCGCCGGCTGTCGCGGACATGCTCCTCTCTCTCTCGGAATACCAGCCTGCTCCGGACTGGCCCCGTGACTGCCGCGCATTGGCAGATCATGTGGCCGATGCCGGGCCCTTCGCGATCATCTTGTTCTCCGAGCCGCTCTCCCCGGAACACTGGCGGCGCCGCAGCCATACGGTCATGCGACGCATCGAACTCGACTCGGAACTCGACGAGACCGTCTGCCGGTGCTTCGATCCTGAGCTCAACACTCGCATGGCCGAGTGGCTACGCGATCACCGCGACCCTGGGGATGTCCACTTGCGTGGCCTCGTGAGGGAATACTATCCCCAAGCCAGGGCCATCCTGCGGGCCGAATACCAGGAGCGCTATCCTCGCGCGTGGAAGCGCCGGTGGGCGGAACGTGGCTACCTGCGGCCCCGGTGCAAGGTGGAATGCCGGCGCCGATATGATCTGCCTCCTCCGCTGGGGCTCTGGGGCACGGACGTGCCGCAGCAGTTCTACTTCATGCGTCGATCCGGGACCTACGAGCGGGGGTGCAGCACCAGTTCGGGGAGTCGAGAAGTTCACAGCTACTTCGGCTTGGCATTTCTGGAACTGATGCGCCGCGGCGTGTCCATCCCGTGCCACATCCTCGTCTACGACAAGCACAACCAGTTGCTCCTGGCGGACACGCTACCGTCCTTCGCACTTCACGCCGGCGCCATGGGGTCCAACTGCGCAGAGCCTCAGGACACAGTGCAAACTCTGATGCACTCGGCGCGCACCGTGCGCGTCATCGAAGATGACGATGGGTCCGGAATTCTCGAAGTTCAAGTGACGGCGCCCCGAACGATGGAGATCAACGATCGCAACCATAAATCGCGGACGCTCCGTGTTCGTCCGTATCCTTGATAAGTATTTTAATGGCGAACGAGATGTCAGGACGCTCCAAGTGTTAGAGAAGCTCAAGGGACAAACGAGTAAAGAAACAGCCTGACGAGCCGCTGCAGCGGACCGCCTGCGGTGGCCGCTGAACTCAAACGGTGTGCCGGGAGCGATAAGAAAATCAATCCGGCCCGCCCACGACCGAAACGCCGCCCCGCAGAAACGACATGATTGCGCGAGCCGCCGGACTTTGCATAATCGTTCTCATGTTTCATTGCCGGAGCCTTCACCGCAGAGATTACCCAAGCTCCGAGCGCGATTAGGCGCTAACTATCGCACAATCTACGCCAGCGGCAGGAAGATGGCAACATCGGCCCCCTCGCCCCGCGGGGCAGGCGATGTCGGGCACCGGATGGTAGGTCAGCACATTATCGGCGGGAAGCGCCGCGTCGATACCCGCGGGCGGCGCGCGTTCGTTCTGCCGCGGGACCCAAAGACCCAGGTGTTTGAGGATTCGTTGCACGACGCCGGCGTCGTTGATGAGCGCGATCACCCGCATTGGCCCTTTGCAGCGCGGGCATTCCAGCGGATCCACCTCAATCGGCACAGTAGACGCGCGCGAAGCCGTGATGCGGATCGCCGCATTCCAGAAAACGCTCGATCACCTGCTCTTCGAGCAGCCGTTGAAACCTGCCGGCGGCGCGCAATTCTCCCGCATGGCGCGCGGCAAAGCTGCGGCAGGAAATCAAGACGCTCGGAGGAACGATTGGCCGATCGGCGTCGCGGGTATCACCCGGGACGTCAAGCATGTGGCCACGGAACATATCCAATCTTGTCGATGCACTGAAAAGCGTTTTCGCCGGGGAAACCCTGTGTGAATCTGACGCTGAGAACGGAGCGCAAACGAATGCCCCGGGCGTGACGCGTCGTGGCACTGCGGGATTGTCATTCCGGTTTGATGCCGCTGTCCTTGACGACTTTTGCCCACTTCGCGAGTTCCGAGCGGATTACTGTGCCAAATTCTTCAGGCGAACCGCTGGGCGCCGCTTCCACGCCGTCCTCGACGAAACGCCTCTGCACTTCCCGGTCCTGCAGCGCGCGCACTACTCCGGCATGCAGTTTGGTCACGATGTCGCGCGGCGTGCCGGCCGGAGCGAGCAGGCCGAACCACTGGACTGCCTCGTAGCCGGGCATGCCCTGCTCGGCGATCGTCGGAATATCGGGCGCGCCGGTCATCCGCTTTGCGCTGGTTACGCCGTAAGCACGCACTCTGCCGGCTCCAATCTGCGGCAGTGCACTCATGCTACCGATAACCATGAGGGGAACATGACCCGCGACGATATCCATCAGGGCAGGATACGTCGCCTTGTAGGGAACGTGCATCATCTTCGTCCCTGTCATGTTCATGAACAGTTCCATCGACATGTGCTGAATGGAGCCGACGCCGCCCGACGCGTATTGCAGCTGTCCAGGCCGGGACTTGGCGAGCGCGATCAGTTCCTTTACGCTCTTCGCCGGCAGCGAAGGGTGCCCGATCATCATCGACGGTGCCGTCAACATCAACGACACCGGCGCGAAGTCGCGCGCAAGGTCGAACGGGATTTTCTTCTTCAGTGCGGCATTGCTCGCGTGCGATCCGATGGAGGTGAGCAGCGTGTAGCCGTCGGGCGCTGCTCGCGCAACGTGTTCGGCACCGATATTGCCGCTTGCGCCAGGGCGGTTGTCAATGACGATATTTTGTCCGAGGTACTCGGCAAGCTTCGGCGCGATGACACGCGTTACCTTATCGGTACCTCCGCCCGAGGTCGACGGTACGACCCATCGCACCGGATGGTCCGGGTATCCCGCCGCCAGGGCCCCGGGAATCACGACACACAGAGATGCGACGCCCAGAATGCGGACGGTCTCGCATTGCAGCCTCGACACAGCCGCACCAATGTTCTGCGATGACACGAAGCTCTTCTCCTATCGCGATTTCGGTCTCTTCCTGATTCATTATCGGTGATTGGTGAATGGCGTAGTCCCGCCAATCACCACTTACTCATCCCTACACCCCGTGCACTATTCACCATTTACCAGTGTTCGTCACCAGCCATGCGGCTCGGTCTGCAGGATACCCAGTTTCTCGAGCTGAGCGTGGATTTGGGCCCGTCGCTCAACGCTGACCGCCTGCAGTGGACGCCGGATCGGCCCGAGCGGACGGCCCATGATTTCCATCGCGGCCTTGACCGTACCGGGCGATCCGGCCTTCAGAATGCTACGGAGGTGAGACATCTTGTATTGAAGAGGCAGGGCCTGCTCGTAATCCCTCGCCGCGCAGGCGTCATACAATGACTTGACCAGGCGAGGGGCCAAGCCAAAGAAGGAGAACGCGCCGGCTCCGCCGACAGGCATGGAGCTGAGCAGGTATTCCATGCCGCTGAACACGGCGAAACCGGGCCGGGCCTCACTGGTGACCCGGCAAGCCTCGATAAAGTACTCCATGTCGAAACTTGCGTCCTTGAGGCCGACAAAATTCGGGCAGCGCTCGATCAACTCCTTCAGAATGTCCGGCGTGATGCTTACCCCCAACTGCGGACTGTTATAAGCCAGCATCCGAATATCGAGGGCTGATGCCACCGCGGCGAAATGGTCGACAAGAGCGGCTCGCGGCGGTTGCCAGTAATACGGGGTGATTACGACTACCCCCCAAGCCCCGATCGACTGCGCATGCCTCGAAAGCGCGATCACTTCATCCGTGCCGGGCAATCCCGTGTGTATCAGTACTGGAACACGGCCAGCCGCCGCCTCGACCGCCAGGCGTGCAAGTTCTCGTCTTTCGTCGACCGCAAGATTCAAACTCTCCCCGACATGCATAGGCAGAGCGAGAGCATTCACGCCGTGACGAATGAGAAAATCCACGAGCTTCTGGAAGATCGCCCCGTCCAGGCGGTTGTCCGCGGTTAACGCTGTCGGCGGTGTGCCAATGATCCCCTTGATGTTTGAACTCATAACGTCAACGATAAGAAAATCAATCCGGCCCGCCCACAGCCGAAACGCCGCCCCGCAGGCAAGAAGTGATTGCGCGAGCCGCCGGACTGCGCATCGTTCTTATGTTCCATTGCCGTAGCCTTCACCGCAGAGATTACCCAAGCTCCGAGCGCGATTAGGCGCTAACTACCGGAAACTACCGCACAATCTACGCCCGCGGCTGGAAGATGGCAACATCGGCCCCTTCGCCCCGCGGGTCAGGCGATGTCGGGCACCGGATGGTAGCTCAGCACATTATCGGCGGGAAGCGTCGCTTCGATACCCGCGGGCGGCGCGCGTTCGTTCTGCCGCGGGGTCCAAAGACCCAGGTGTTTTGAGGATTCGTTGCACGACGCCGGCGTCGTTGATGAGCGCGATCACCCGCAGCGGCCCCTTGCAGCGCGGACATTCCATTGGACCCACTTCGTAGACCTTCTTGATCAGGCGCGCCCAAGACGATCTGGCGCGGGTGACGATTTCCTGCGCAGGCTCCGGCTCTTGCGCTCGCGAACCCGCACTGCGCTATGCACCGAAAATCCGCTCTGCCGCCAAGTGCCGCAACAGCGCCGCGAGCGTCTCGGAAATCACGCCTTCGGCGACCAGCCGTTCGAGTACTTGCGACCGAAAACCGAGCGCAGCTTGAGTTGCCCGATGGCAACCCGGTCAAGCTTCCGGGCATCGTGCCCAAGCTTTCGGAGACGCCGGTGCAACCGCTTGGGTCGGGCCGGCGCTCGGCGCCCACAATGCCGAAGTGTTGGGAGCGCTCGGCTACAGCGAAATCGAGCAGCGGGAACTCAAACAGCGTGGCGTAATATAGAGAATCAACGCTGCGTGGTCGATTCCACCGGAGCGAGCGCCGCAAGAAAAGTCTCGATTCCACCGGCCTTGAGAAACGCCAGCGCACAGGCAAAAGCCTGATCGTTACCCGCAGTCGAAGGCGCGCAGCGCGACTGCTCGACGCGGGCCTTGGGCGGCGCCGGTTCGTCCGCACCCGGCAAGGCATGCGCACGGTCGGCTTCGCGACGGCCGCCGCGTCCTGCGGGCGCGGCTGGCGTGGCCACCAGCTCGATATCAGGGCCGACGCCGGTACGTTGCACCGTCCGTCCCGACGGTCCGTAATACACTGCGGTGGTAAGACGCAGCGCGCCTTTCTCCTCGCCCAGCGAAATTAGGCTCTGCACGCTTCCCTTGCCGAAGCTACGCTGGCCCATGACGGTGGCACGGCCATTTTCCTGCAACGCCGCGGCTACGAGCTCCGCAGCCGAGGCCGAGCGGCCATCGATTAGCACCACCATCGGCAGGCCGGCAAGTTGCTCCGCTGCATCGGCCTTCCAAGTGCGGCGGTTGCTCGCGGTGCGTCCGCGCAGGGAAACGATTTCTCCCTCGCTCAAAAAAATATCCGCGGCGGCAACCGCCTGGGTGAGCAAGCCTCCTGGGTTGCCGCGCATGTCGAGAATGACCGCGCGCGGCGCGTGCGTCGCGGTTGCTTCGCTGATTGCCTTTTCGATCATCGCACCGAGCGAGCCGGTGAAGCCTGCCACGCGCAACACCAGCACGTCATCTTCCATGCGCCAACGCAATGCCTGCGTGCGGATGGTCTCGCGCACCAGCGTCACACTGAATTCATCATCGCGCCCGGTACGGCGGATGGTCAGGGTGATCGGCGTGGCCGGTTGGCCGCGCATTCGTGATATGGCATCGGCAAGCGTCATTCCCAGCACCGGCTGGTCGTCAAAGCCAACGATGAGATCGCCGCTCTTGAGCCCGGCGCGCGCCGCCGGCGTATTTTCCATTGGCGTAACCACCCGCACCAACCCATCGGCCATGTCCACTTCCATTCCCAACCCCCCAAAGCGGCCCGATAAGGCACTGCGCTGCGCGCGCTGCTCGCGCGGGTCCATGTACTTCGAATGCGGGTCCAGCGCAGCGAGCGCCGCATTAATGGTGGTCTTGAAAACTGCCGCCGCCTCACCGGATTCGGGCTTGAGAGGTTCGATCGCCGTGAGCGCGGCGCTGATCATTGAGGGCAGTTCCACTTCCCGCGCATAACTGCGCTGCACGCGTTGCAACACGGTGCCAAATAATTCGCGATAGGCGTCCACCTGCTCGCCGGGTTTGGTGACACGCGCATACGCCGCTGTCAGCGGCGCCAGAGGATCATCCGAAACCGCCGCGGTAGCTGCCAATGGTGCGCCGCCGCCAGCGACTAATAGCCATGCCGCAACAAGGGTCAGCAAACACGCACGCAAAGGCCTCTTATTACTCATTTCCTTTTCCATATTATCCCGATTGTCAGAGAATTCCTACAGCAAGTGATTGACAAAATATCGACCCCATGGTTCCGTTTAGGAATGAAATAACGTCGCCTGCCCCCAGCCGGTTTTGCGTTGAGCGCCGCCCCGAATTATATTTTGAAGCGAACGAACTGATGCGCGGGATTCACGACCGCATGCCAGTCATCCTCGAGCCCGAGAACCACGCCGCATGGCTCGTTCCCGACCATCAGACAATGAGACGCGAGGCATCGGCGCATGCCGGCCCGGTGCGATGAGTGTTCTCAAACTGATTGGGCCATGGTGCTCTTACTTGTGAGCATCCCTGAATGCTTTCAGGACCGCATTCATCCGGGGTTTGATACCCAGGCCCTCCCTCCGACGCCGTGCTTGCCTTGCGCCGAATACTGTATATAATAACAGTATCTCGGCACCCACCTCCTTCCGGGACCCGCATGGAACAACTCACCCGCCGCCAGGCGCAGATTCTGCAGCTCATCAAGGACACGCTCGAGGCGAGCGGCTATCCGCCCACGCGCGCGGAAATCTCGCGCCATTTCGATTTCCGGTCGCCGAATGCCGCCGAGGACCACCTGCGGGCGCTCGCGCGCAAAGGGACGATCGAGCTGATCGCAGGCGCATCGCGCGGCATCCGCCTGCAGGCAGATCCGG
>JACPTJ010000049.1 GCA_016192835.1 Betaproteobacteria bacterium | reverse complement strand
ATAAAGCGACGACGCGTGAACGTCCGGATCGAGCCGCTCGAGGCGGCAGAATCTCCCCTCCATCGTTTCGCCCGAAAGCGCTTGCCGGGGCTTCCAATCGGAAACCACGAAGCCAACGGGCTGGCCGAGATTATTGGAATCGTGCTGCATATGCGTATCCCTGATGTCCAGGTTCAGGAGCGCTGCGCGGCCTTACCGCGTAGCGTCCATTAACGCCGCAGTGCAACGTTCACTGCTTCGCGCTTGGTTCTGACGTTGGCGAGCTTCATGGCTTCCCTGACAAGCTTTTCGTCTAGGACAATATTCGTTCGCACGATACACCTCATTGTGTGTATAAGAGAGCAGCTTATCGCCGCGCGCCGGATGACGCAATCCGGCGTTGATTTACTCCGAATTATTTCGGGTCGCCAGATTCTTTTGACATGACATCCGGGTTCGAATGAGCCTAAAATAAACAGACGGCGCGCAATACAGACAAACTACAACGCGCCATCCTCCAAGGAGGAAATCATCGGCGAGAAAAAGCGTCCGGCGCCGTTTGTTTTCTTATCTCGGGCGCCAGCCGGCGTTCGCTTCAATAAAACGCCTCCGTCCGGCAGCCGAAATCCATGAACCAATCGTCTATGGACCCAACTCACCAGTTGCTTCGTGTTTGAAAGCGATCGAAGCGGTTTCAAGGCTATTGATTTGAACTGCACGGGAGGAACAACCGATACCTCAAAGCCTGACTCCGGCGAGCTGACCCGTCCGGTATTGTGACTCCGACCCCAATTACCTCCGGAGGTGATCATGAGCAAACTCGTTCACTGTGCCGCTATTGCATTCGCGCTGTCGTTCACCGCGGCAGGCGTGCATGCCCAGGAGAAATATCCGACCAAGCCGATCCGGCTGCTCACCCCCTTCGCTCCCGGGGGCGGCTCGGACATTCTCGCGCGCCTCATCGGACCGCAGGTGTCCGAGGTGTTCGGGCAGTCGATCATCGTGGACAACCGGCCCGGCGGCGGCGGCACGCTGGGCGCCGGGATAACGGTGCGCTCCGATCCCGACGGCTATACGCTGATTCTGGTCTCCGGCAGCTACGGCGCGAACCCCGCGCTCCACAATCTGCCGTACGATTCGGTCACCGACATCACGCCGATCATCCTGATCGGAACAACCCCGCTGCTGGTGGCAATGCATCCTTCGGTCCCGATCAGGACCATCAAGGAACTCATCGCCCTTGCGAGGGCGAACCCCGGCAAGCTTAACTTCGGTTCGGCTGGCGTTGGCGGTCTCGGGCACCTTTCTCAAGAGATGTTCAGGCTGCAGACCAAGGTGAATATCACCCACATTCCATACAAAGGCAGCGGTCCGGTCATGACCGCGCTGCTCAGCGGGGAAGTCGACTCGAGCTTCAGCAGCCTGGTGCCGAGCATCCCGCACGTGAAGGCGGGTCGGCTGCGCGCCCTCGCCGTGACTACTCCCAAGCGCTCGCCCGCGATTCCGGACGTGCCCACCATCAGCGAGACCGTCCCCGGTTACGAGGTGACTCACTGGTACGGCATGTGGGGACCCAAGGGCATCCCCAGGGAAATCGTCCTGCGGTGGAACCAGGAAGTCGCAAAGGTGCTGAACACCGACGCGATGAAAAAGTGGCTGGCGCAGGAAGGACTGGAACGCGCCGGCGGCCCGCCGGAGGAGTTTCGTGACCGGATCAGGAGCGACGTGGAGAAATGGAAGAAGGTGGTCAAAGAGGCGAAGATCGGCATCGCCAGGTGATCCTCACTGCTCAATACCAGGGCTCGGCTTCATGCCGTATCCTGATCAAGACGAGCGGGAAGAGGCTAAGCTTCTTTACGTCGCCTTATGGGTTGCGCCCGCCGCGAACAATGCCCGCACGATCAGATCGAGCGATACCGAAGGGTCGCCCGCTTCGATTTTCGCCACGCGCGACGGGCTGGAACCGAGCCGCTGCGCGAGATCGATCTGGGAGAGGCGGTGCTTTTGACGCGCCTCTTTGAGGGCGCTGGTCAGGGAGAGTTTCAGCTCCACCAGCATCACCTCTTCGTCGCTCAGCTTGAGAAAGTCCCTGGCGCTGCCGACTTTCCAACCCGCGGCCCGCAATCTCTTGAGTTTTGCGCTGTTGTTCATCGCGGCTTGTCCGCTTTCCTCAGGCGGGACTCAGATCAATCCCGGATGATTTTTTCTCAGCCAGGTTTCGACGTCGGTCCGGAGCTTAGTAATTGGCGATCCGGCTATCGGCGAGATAGCGGTCGGCGAGCGCAAGCAGCTTTCTTAGCTCCTGCGCGCTGGGCTTGTGCGCTTTGAGGGCGCCGCTTTTCTGCCAGTCGGTCAAGGTCACGCTCGTCTCCTATCAAAAAGATTTTCGCGTCCTGCAGTACGTTTTCAAGAAAATGGTCGCCGCGGCTGGTGCGCGACGCGAACTCGCGGGCCGGAAATACCGTGGCGTTGATCTCCCGCCTGAGCACTAGTTCGGATGAACGCATGGCATCCACCGTCTCGGCAAAAGTCACGCTGCCGATGATGAGCAGATCGAGATCGCTTGCCGCGGTCTCTTCACCGCGAGCCACCGAGCCATAGATGAAGGCGATGTCGATGCGGTTCTGAAATGGCTGCAGCGCAGCGCGGACGACGGCAGCCACACCGAACGTCTTGACGACGATGTTCTTGAGGTCCTCGAAGATCGGCGCGTCGGGATTGGCGCGAAAATAGACCTGGTTAGCCCGCTTTTCCCTCAACAGCAGGCCCGCCTCGGTGAGGCGTTTGAGTTCGAGCTGTACCTGGCTGACTCCGGTTGCGGCGGATTTGACAATCTCGCTGAGGTAATAGGCTTTGTCCGCGTGACCGAACAGCAGCGCAAGGATATTGCGCCGCGCCTTGCCGAACAAAGCCAGCCCGGCGTTATGCCGCGATGTCGCCATGAGCCTTCAACGGTGGAAAACAGTATCCTACTGATATTCGGTATGATCATACCTATTTTCAGTATGTCCAGCAAGCCGCGCAAGGACGCGTGACGCACGGTGGTCGAAGGTGCTCGAGGAAACCGGCGCGACGCTAGACCGAGCGCCGGTCAGTCCGCGCGCGCGCCGGACGCCTTCACCACCGCGGCCCACAAGGCGACTTCCTCGCGCAGAAACCGCGCGGCTTGTTCCGGCGTGTAACCGACCGGCTCCGCCCCCAGATCGAGCAGGCGCTGCGTGGTGTCCGCGGAGCGCGCGGCCTTGATGACCGCATCGGCGAGCTTGCTGACGATCTCGCGCGGCGTGGCCGCGGGCGCATGCAGGCTGTACGAGACGACGACCACCATGTCGACGCCGGATTCTCGCATCGTCGGCACCTGCGGCATCAACACCGTGCGCGCAGCAGTGGTGGTGGCGAGCGGCCGCAGCCTGCCCGCCTTGATGTACTCGAGGACCGATGGGATATTGACGATGGTCATTTCCACTTCGCCGCCGATCAATGCGGTGAGCGAGGGCGACGAGCCGCGGTAGGGCACGTGAACCATGTTGGTCCCGGTGCGCAGCTTGAAAAGTTCCCCCGACAGGTGCTGGGTGGTGCCGTTGCTGCCTGAAGAAAAATTGAGCGCGCCGGGTTTGGCGCGGGCGAGCGCGACCAGCTCTTTCACACTGCGCGCCGGCACCGACGGATGCACCACCAGCACGTTGGGACTCGCCAAAAAGACGGATATTGCAGCAAGGTCGCGCACCGTGTCGAAGCCGAGATTCTTGTACAGCGACATGTTGATGGCGACCGGCGGCGTATTGATGAGCAGCGTGTAACCGTCGGGCGGTGATTTCACGACGTACTCCATCGCGATATTGGTGCTGGCCCCCGGGCGGTTTTCGACGATCACCTGCTGCCCGAGCGCTTCGGTCATTTTCGGCGTGAGCAGCCGCGCCATGATATCGACGCCGCCCCCGGGCGCAAAACCACTCACCAGGCGTATCGGCTTGACGGGGTAGTTCTGCGCAAGCGTGACTTGAGTCAAGCCCAGCGCCGCGAGCGCCACCACGGCCTTGATGATTGGCCTGAACGCGGCGCCAGTGCTGTCATTCGCGTTGTACGATCTCATCGCTCGTTTCCTCTATTTCCCCTCACCCTAGCCCTCTCCCCGCAAGCGGGGAGAGGGAATATCCCCTGCTCAGGGAATTATGCGTTCTCCCCGCAAGCGGGGAGAGGGAGTATCCCCTGCTCAGGGAATTATGCGCTGCTGCCGGAAATGTCCGAGATGCTCAAGCAGCATCCGGCTGGTATCGATGCTGTCGCGGAAGCCGGTTTGCCTGAGCTTCAGAGTGCTCGACATTATGTCGTAGTCGCGCCCGAAATTGAAATCCCCGTACGGCCACGCAGCGGTCTTCTCATAGGGAGTTGGCTTGAGCCGGTACTTGTTGACGATGCGCTCCCACACCGGCGCTTTGTCCGTCATCACTTCGGAGAGGCGCACCGTTTTCACGGGCCCGGCCTTCATGCCGAAGAACCCGGCGAAGCCCGGCCACAGATTCGCCCAGCGTATGAGATCGCCGTTCGTCACGTTGAATGCCTGGTTGGCGCACGCGGGCGCGGTCGATATCCACGCAATCGCCTTGGCGAGCAGGGTCGCATCGACGCACTGGTAGAGCGCGTGAAAACTTCCGGCGGTGCCGGGAAAATGGAGCGGCTGACCCAGTTCTTTCGAGATGGCCGCATAAATCGCGATCACCATCGCGAGGCTGCGCGGGACCGGCTCGCGATCGCATACGCCATGAGGACGGCTTGCGCTCCAGCTCCAGCGCCTGCCGCGGCTGCGCTCGACGATCAAGTCTTCCTGTGCGTAATACCAATTGTACTCGCCGACTCGTGGGTCCGACTCCCGCGCGGGTGTCTTGTACGGCCCGAGGTCCGAGCCGTAAACTTTGCTGCCCTGGACAAAGTGAACGTGAGCGAGGCCGGGCGCAACCGGCTCAATGGCATCCAGCAGGTTGCGCAGCATCGCGAGGTTTACGTCGATCGGTTCCCTGACCGCGGCGGTGTGGGCTGCGCGCGCGCAGTAAAGCACGTGGGTGACGTTTTTCAATTCTCCGAGTGCGGCGCGGCAGGCGCCGGCGTCGGTGAGATCGACGGAGATCACGGGGTAGTCAAGCGACCTGGGTGGCACGCGCCGCGCCAATCCGATGACTTCCCAATCCTCGTGCGCGGCCAGATATTTGCCCAGCGCGCGCCCCACGGCGCCGGACACTCCCGCGATCAACGCACAGTGACGAGCCATCGCCTATCTTCTGCCGGGTGAATTGCGTCGACTGTCAACCGGCGCGCGTCGCGGAAATCAATTCCCGCATGTCGCCGAGCTCGTCAAGCCGCCAGCATACGTCCAGCAATCCGGATACCCGGCCGGGCGACAGCAGGCCGTTATTCATGCGGGTGAGCTTGTTCTCGATATCCTGGTCGCTGGCCGGATTCCTGACGTGGCCTTTCGGATAATCGACGTTGCTCAGCTTTTTCGTGCCGTTTTTGAGCGTGATTTCCATCCGGCAGGGATCGACGGACGGCTGCAGTTTATCCAGTTCCGGGTCGTGTATCACCTGCACTTTTTGCATCAGCGCGCGCAAGCGGGGGTCGGCGATACGTTCAGGGGCAAAAGTGGCAGCCTCGATCGTGCCGTCGATCAACGCGGCGCAGACCAGGAATGGAATACTGTGGTCCGCGGTCTCCCGGGTTTCAGGCGCCCACATCACGGGTTCGCTCGCGGACTCCCACCACGCATTCAGATAGGTTCTCACCACGATCGCCTCGATCTCGTCGGGAGCAACCTGCGATCGAACGGCCAATGCCGCCTCGACCGGGGACTGACCGGGATAGACGCACGGATATATTTTGATCTGGCTATCGGCAATCCGGAACGGCCGGCCCTGCCCCGCGAACGGCGGCCAGTCGAATTTCCCCACCGCGTTGCACACACCGTTGTCGCCTTCGAACACGGATTCCGGAGACGTCATGCCTTCGGCGGCGAGCTGCGTTGCGAAGACGGCATTGCGCGCGGCGTTGCCTCCCGCGCAGCCCTTCCACATCGACAACTGGCCGCGGCGCGCGACGCCGAGCGCCATGTTTGGGGTGAGGGCAAGGGATAGCGCATGTGCCATGGCCGGGTGGCCGAGTTTCATTATTTTCGCGACAGCCGCTGCGGCGGCCAGCACGGTATAAACCACATGGTCCCAGCCCCGGTTGCGGACTTGTATCGCCGCGTAAAAACCCAGATAAAGCTCGTACGCAGTGACCGCGGCGGTGATGAAGGTCTTGCCGTCGGTTGGCGTCGAGTCGGCGGCCGCAAGCAGAGCGCCAAACATGTCACTCGGGTGCCCGCCGCCGGTGCCGGTCGCATCATTGAGGTCGAGGTAACGTATCATCACGCCGTTGGCGAATGCCGCAAGCTCGGGAGACGATTGCTCGAGCGTTCCCAGCATCCTCGCCGGGGTCTTGCTGCTGACGCGGCCCGCGATTACACGCGCGATCCTGCTGGGCTCCGCGTCGAATGCGCCGAGCGCACAGGCGAGCGTGTCAATGATGCGACGCTTGCACGCGTGTATCGCCACGGGCGGCAGATCGTGATAACCCAGTTGCAATGAAAAGTCGGTTATTTTCCTGAGAGTTGCGTCCATTCGGTTCTCCGGATTCTCATATCAAGAACGATCGTGGCCGGGATCGCGTCCTGTCCCGTTGCGTATTTTTGCTTCGATCGTTGCAGCGTTGCAGTATTATAGGGGTGCGATCAACGAAAGGAGCGCGCGATGAAGAAGTTTACCGTTTCGATCTGTGTGTTCTTCGCGATAGGTCTTGAAGGCTCGGGGGCTTTTGCAGCGGCTCCCGCGTACCCGATCAAACCGATTCGACTGATCGTTCCGTTCCCGCCTGGCGGCGGGACGGATATCCTGGGGCGGGCGATCGGCCAGCATCTTACGATGGCGTTGAAGCAGAACGTGATCGTCGACAACCGCGCCGGCGGCAACACCGTGATCGGCTCGGAGCTTGCGGCACGCGCAGTGCCCGACGGCCACACGCTGCTCGTTCAGATCAATAACCTGACCGCGCTGCCCGCGCTGGCGGCAGGCAAGCCGCTGACGGTGACGGTCGCATCCTTTGCGCCGGTCACGCTGGTGGCCGTGCTGCCACACCTTCTGGTCGTCCCGCGCACGGTTCAGGCCTCCAGCGTGAAGGAACTGATCGCACTGGCCAAGGCGGCGCCGAAGAAACTGACCTACGCGTCTGCGGGAATCGGGACACCCGTGCATCTGGGTGGCGCGCTGTTCGCCTCGATGGCGGGGGTCGATCTGCTGCACGTTCCTTACAAGGGGGCGGCCGATTACACCACGGCGGTGCTGGGAGCGCATGTGGACATGACGTTCGGTTCGGTGCCCACGGCGCTCCCGCACATTCGCACCGGTGTGCTCAAGGCGCTTGGGGCGACGACCGCCAAACGCGTCAAGGTGCTGCCGGATCTGCCCACGATCGCCGAGTCAGGCTTGCCCGGATACGACATCTCGAGTTGGTACGGCATATTTGCGCCGGCCGGAACACCGCCTTCCATCGTCAACCTGCTGCGCGCCGAAATCGCGCGTGGAATCGCGACCAAGGCCGTTATGGACCGCCTGCCGGATTACGACCTGATCGCCAATACGCCCGCGGAGTTCGGCGTTTTTCTGCGCAAGGATGCCGAGATGACCGCACGCGTGATCGCGCGCTCGGGAGCGACGGCCGATTGAAATGCAACATCCGGGAACCCCACGAGCAGAGGAGCAAGCATGAAGCTTTGGTATCAGAGTCTGGCGCGGCAAACCGAGTCCACTCCCTATGGCGAGATTTTGAGGAAAGTGATCAAATCGGCCTGCGATCCCGGAACCACGGTGCATATGCAGGGAGTGTCCGAGTCCGCCGGCATCGGCATCCATTACCGCTTCCTCGAGTATCACGATTCCAGGGAAGTCATCTACAACGCGATCAAGGCTGAAAAGGAGGGCTACGACGCGTTCCTGATCGGCAATATCAGCGACGCGTGCATCCGCGAAGCGCGCGAGATGGTCAATATCCCCGTGCTCGGCCTGTCCGAAACGAGCTTGCACATGGCGTGCATCATGGGGGCCAATTTCGCGCTCGTGACCATCAGCGAAAAGTGGACTCCCCGGTTGCTCGAGAACGTGCATCGCTACGGTCTGGAGCGGCGGCTGGTCGGGGTCGAGGCCCTGAATACTTCGCCGCTCGATCTGAAAAAAGCGATGGTCGATAACAAACATCGCGAATACATCGTTGCGGAGTTCACCGCCGCGGCCAAGCGGCTGCAGGCAAAAGGCGCCGAAGTCATTATCCCCGCCGGCGGCGACATCATCGTATTTCTTGCCGACTCGGGGATGTATGAAATCGAGCGCAGCCCCATCGTGAACGGCATCGTGGAACTGATCAAGATGGGCGAGATGGCCGTCAAGCTCAGGGCGCTCACCGGGCGGTTTACCAGCAAGCGGTTGGGTTATTCGACGCCCACCGGGGACTTTCTCGAGAGAGTCCGGAAATTCTATGGACCCGATGTCTACCCCGGGGCGAAATAGCGAATGGAAAAAAACCGTATTCGCATGGTGTTCGCGGGGATAGGATTTGCCGTTGTTGCCAGCGGCGCGCCCGCCCAGAGCCAAACGCCGAGCGAACAGGAAAGATACCCGTCCAGGCCAATTCGCTGGGTGGCGCCATCATCGGTGGGCGGCGGCAATGACACGCTGGCGCGCCTGATCGGCGCCAAAATGACCGAGCACTGGGGGCAGCAGGTCGTCGTCGACAACCGGCCCGGGGCCGGCGGCATCATAGGGAATGACATCGTTGCCAAGGCGGCCCCGGATGGATATACGATCCTGATTGTCGCGGGCGGCTTCGCGGTCAACCCGTCTCTCTACAAGACGATTCCGTACGACACGCTCAAGGACTTCGAGCGCATTTCCTATGTGGCGCATGCACCGCTGGTGCTGGTCGCGCACTCGTCGGTAGGTATCAAATCGGTGCGCGAGCTGATTGAACTGGCCAAGGCCAAGCCGGGAAAGTTGAACTATGCATCTTCCGGCGTTGGCACGACGAGCTTCCTGGCGGCTGAATTGTTCAAGTACATGACCAAAGCGCAGATGGTGCATGTGCCATACAAGGGCGCCGGCGCGGCGGCGGCAGCGGTGGTCGCGGGGCAGGTGGACCTTGTTGCCACGACGCCGAACGCGGTTGTGCCTCATGTGCGGACGGGACGGCTGCGCGCGCTGGGCGTGACGTCAGCAACGCGCCTGAGCATCATCCCCGAAGTGCCGACAGTCGCGGAACAAGGTTTGCCGGGCTACGAGGTGGTCACAGCCTATTGGGTGCTGGTCCCGGCGAAAACACCGAAACCCATCATTACCGCGCTTCATGCAGAGATGGTCCGCATCCTGAAGCTGCCGGAAACCCGCAAACAATTCGAGTTCCTGGGCTTTACTCCCGTGGGCAGCACCCCAGAAGAGCTCACCGCTATCATTCGGTCTGAAATGGCGAAGTGGTCCAAGGTACTGAAAGAAATCGGCGTGCGTCCCGAATGAGTGGGGGAGCCATGCATAAATATGCGTTGACAGTTACAGCGGCGCTGCTCGCCTTGGTCGCGTCCGGGGTCGCCGGCGCCCAAGGCTATCCTGCGCGGGCGATACGCGTGATCATTCCTTTCGCGCCGGGAGGCGGGACCGACAATCTGACCCGCATCATGGCGCCCAGGCTCACCGAGCTGCTCGGGCAGCCGATCGTGGTCGACAACCGCCCTGGCGCCAGCGGCCAGATCGGCACCGAGCTTGCGGCGCGGGCCGCACCGGATGGCTACAGCATCGTTCACGTCGATACCTCCTTTACCAGCAATCCCAGCCTCTATCCGAAATTGCCGTACGACCCGATCAGGGATTTCACGCCGATTTCGCTGCTCGCGTCAGCGCCGGTGGTCCTGATCGTTCATCCCTCGGTCCCGGTAAAAACGCTGAAAGAACTGATTTCGTTCGCGAAGGCGCGTCCGGGCGAGCTCAATTTCGCCACGGGCGGTGCAGGCAGCGCGACGCACCTCGGCGTCGAACTGTTCAAGGCCGCGGCAAAAATCGACCTCGTGCATATCCCCTATAAAGGCAGTGGCCCGGCGGCCGGGGCAGTGCTTGCGGGACAGGTGGTCATGATGATCGCCAGCCCCAGCGCGACCAAGCCCCTTGTGGTAGCCGGCAGGCTGCGCGCACTTGCAATCACCGGCGCAAAGCGTAACGCTGCGCTGCCCGAAGTACCGACCTTCGTGGAGTCGGGACTGCCGGGTGTCGATTCGGGTAGCTATTGGGTTTCGCTTGCGCCCGCAGCCGCGCCGAAGGACGTCATCGGCACGCTCAACGGCGCCATGGCCAAAGTGCTGCAGATGCCGGATATCCGCCAGCGCCTGATCGACCTTGGTTTTGACCCGATCGGCAGCACGCCGGACGAATGCGCTGACAACATTCGCGCTGAAATTGCAAAATGGGCGAAGGTCGTCGCAGCCGCCGGAATTCGCGCGCAATAGCATCTCGATCGATCTGGCCGGTCCGCGCCGGAATTTCCGGTAATCAGGGAAACCGATACCGGATAATCAGTTAATATCGTTTGATCCGGCAAGAGATCATGACCGATACTCGTTGTTTCTGAACGCTGACCAAGGAGAAATCAGATGATCGTCGAAGAACGCATGTATACGCTGCACGTCGGCAAGGTGCCGGAATTCATGGAAACCTATGAACGTGAAGGACTGCCGCTCCTGCGGCGCCACCTGGGCGACATGTTCGGGTTTTTCATCAACGAGATCGGTCCCCAGAATCTGATAGTGCATCTCTGGGCCTTCGAGAGTTTCGAGGAACGTGAAAAGCGCCGCGCGGCGCTGGCTGCGGATCCCGGGTGGCCTGCCTATCGCGCGAAGAACCAGCCGCGGATCATGTCCCAGGAAACCCGCGTCATGCGCCCGCCCGCGTTCTTCGAGCCGATATTGAAAGCGATGCTCAAGGCCGGCAAGCCCTGACAATCGGGTTGAATACAGCGGCGCCGCCGCAATGGCGGTGTGCCGCAAGGGTTGTCACACGATATGGCGGAAGATCGGCGATTTGACGTAGTGGTGATCGGCGGCGGCGGCTCGGGGCTTGCGGCGGCGGTCGGGGCGGCGGAACAAGGCGCGGGCGTGATTCTGCTCGAGAAGAATCCGGAGCTGGGAGGAACGACGGCGTGGTCGGTCGGTTCGATCTCGGCGACGCGCACGCCGCACCAGCGGCGCGAGGGTATCGTCGATACGCCGCAGGCGCATTACGAGGACATGGAATTGATCTCGAAAAAGTACACCACCCGCGCCGATAACGATGCTTTGCGCCGTGTGCTGGCGGAAAACGTCCCGGATACTTTGCAATGGCTCGCTGCGCTTGGAGTCGAGTTTTTCGGTCCGCTGGAGGAGGCTCCTCACCGCAAACCCCGCATGCACAACGCGCTTCCCAACTCGCGCTCTTACATCTATCACCTGCGGCGGCGCGCGCAAGGCATCGGCGTAACAATACTTACGAATGCGCGCGCGCGGCGCCTGCTGATGAGCGAAGGGCGCGTGACCGGGGTGGAGTTCGACCAGCCGGCTGGCGCGGGAGTAGCCGATGCCGAGCCTCCGCTGGAGCAGGCTCACGCTGCCGCGCTTGGTT
>JACPTJ010000048.1 GCA_016192835.1 Betaproteobacteria bacterium | reverse complement strand
GCTTCACCCCACGGCGGACAACCGTTCGGACGTGGGCCACTGGCAGCGGGTCCTGAAGGATCTTGCCAGCTGGGCCCCGGCGAGCGTGGTGCCGGGTCACGGCGCTTTCGCAGCGGGCAACGGAACGAAGCCGCTGCTCGATCAGGACCGCTACTTCGAGACCATGCGGAATCAAATCCGCGCGATGCGCGACGCGGGGAAATCCGTGGATGAGATCAAGAACGGCATCCACGCGGAACTGGGCGAGTTCGCGAAGTGGCCGCGCGAGAGGGCGATTCCGAACACTGCGGAGCAGGTCCACCGAGAACTGTCGGCCAGGTAGAATTTCGCGGCGATCAAAGCATTGCCTCCGGAGAAGTCGCGTCATCTCAGGTTCAACGCCGGCGTTGCTTCAATGTCATTTCACGCTGTGTCTCGCGGATGTCCGGAGGCCACGATGATTTGATGTAGGCCAGCACCGCCCAGATTTGTTCGTCGGATAGCATGCCGCCGAGGGCCGGCATGTCACTCTGGTATCCGGGCGGAGCATACTTGCCGGGAACCAGTCCGTATTTGGTCATGCCGAACAGCATGGCATCCGGGTGATGCCACGTGTGTCCCGACGCATCATGCGGCGGCGCGGGCATGCGGCCGCTCGGGAGCTTCCCCTGCCAGTTCGGCTGGCCTTCAAGGCGCGCGCCATGGCACGACGCGCAGTGCTGTGCATATATTGACTTGCCGCGCGCAACCTGCTGTGTGTTATCGGGATCGGCCGGAGACTTTTCTCCGAACCACAGCGCTGCCGTGACCGCGATGACAAGAAAAGCGAATGCCACACCCAGGAGTCCGCGGCCGATCTTGTTGCGCGTCTCGGATGTCATTCTGAATCCGTGCCGTTCATCGGCATTTGGTACCTACTCGGTATGCTGATCCCGACGGCCCTTGGTGCAATGATAGGCCCGCGTCTGCTACTCTGGTAGATAAACGAATAAATGGGCGCGGCGTTACTCCGACCCCGATGGACCTGCGAGCGAGGGATGCCATGCGCGTAATTTATAATGCCAGTCCGACCCGCGCGACATAAGCGAACAATCCGGCGGGGAACGGGCGCCGATTCATTTGATCTCGGTGATCAGGTAATCGTTGCCATCGTAAGTGATCTGGAACTCGATCTTTTGCATCGGCTGCAGATTGGCGAGCTGGCTCTTGTCCTTGACGGAGAAACCCATCGTCATGGCCGTCATGTTCAGCGCCGGCAGGGGCCCGTGGCTGATCGTCACCACGCCTTTTTCCTTGTCGATGCCCAGCACCAAACCGCTGCCGCTGGCGGTTTTCTGCGAGGCGTCTGACGCCTGCGCCTGATCGGGGCTTGGAAGCAACAGCCACGCGAAGCCGGCAAAAGCGGCCACCAGCGTGAAAACGAGCAGCTTCTTCATGAGACTCTGCCTGGTCATTGAGTATTTTCCTTGGTGGGCGGCGACACGCGGAATCGGGCTACTGCCATAACCGGGATAGAGGCGGCGGGCTACTTGATCTTAGTGATCAAAAACTTGCTCTCGTGATTTTAGTGATCAAATACTTGCTGCCGTCGTAGGTAAGCTCGAAGTTCACTTTCTGCAGCGGTTGCAGGCTCGACAGCATCGCTTTGTCCTTCACCAGGAACGACAGGGTCATGCCCGGCATATTGAGCCCCTGCAGCGAGTCGTACTTGATGGTGACCGCGCCTCGCTCCTTGTCGATTTGCTGGATCAATCCCGTGCCCGTACTCACTTTCTGGATGGCGGCAGGGACTTGGGGTTGGACCGATCGGGGCACACTCAATTCGTGATGGGCAAACGCGGTGGTAGCGCTTGCGGCGGCGAACATCATGATGGCAAGCAGACTTTTCACTTTGTTGCTCATTTCAGTTGGATTGACGAGATGCAGCATGAGACTGTGTTATGCCTTTACCTTGTAGCCGATCATCATGCCCGTGTCCTCGTGTTCCAGGTTGTGACAATGGAACATGTAGGTCTGGTCGCCTTCAAACGGATGACTGAAGTCGAGCGCGATGCGCACCGACTCTCCCGGCCACACCAGCACGGTGTCGAGCAGGCCGAAGTCCTGCGGCAGCAGGCCGTTCTGCCGGGTGGCGAGCGCCTTCACTTGCGCAGGGCTGTCGCGGCGCTCGAGCACCCGGAACTGGAAACCGTGGATGTGCATCGGGTGCGGCATGCTGGCGCGGTTGTTCTGGAGCAGCCAAATTTCGCGCGTGCCGCGCCGCACGGTGACCGGCGTTTCATGCATGTTGAAGCGCCAGCCGTTGATGTTCCAGTTGCCCTTGCCGTCGTGGCCGAGCGTGAGGCGCCGCGGCTCGCCCGCTGCGGCCGCGAGCTTTGGCAGCCGAGACAGTTGCGATGGGATGTTCCTCTTGTACTCCGGAGACGACCTGATGTTAATCTGAAGCAGCGGCATTTCCATGCCATCCATCAGGCCGCCGCCGGTATGTGCAGCGTGCGGATCAGCGCCGCCGCTTTGCATGCCCTGCATGGCGCTCATACCCTGCATCGCTGTGCATCGGGTCGAATGCGAGGCTCTTGAGAAATACCGGTTCGCTGCCGGATGCTTCGCGCAGGTCGAGCAGAACATCGAGCCTTTGCGCCGCTCCGATGAAAGTCTCGCGTACTTTCTGCGGCTGTTCGAGCAGGCCGCCGTCCGTGCCGATCAGGTAGTACTCGATCGGGCGGCTGCCCTGCGCGAAGGCGAGGCGGTAGCCGCGGGCATTGGAGCCGTTCAGGATGCGGAAGCGATAGACGCGGCGGGCGGCGTCGAAATAGGGCCGCGCGGAGAGGTTTACCAGAATTTCTTCGCCGAGAAATCCTGCAGACAGCTGATCGCGCGGCAGCTTGTATTCGAGCTTGCCTTCAAAGTTGAAGCTGCGGTCCTGTATCACCAATGGAATGTCGGTGACGCCAGTCGCAAGATCGAGCGCATGGGAGAGCTTATCGTCGTCGTCATCCTTCACGATAAGCAGCCCGGCGAGTCCCCGGTAAGCCTGCTCGCCGGCGATTTCGTGCGGATGGGGGTGGTACCAGTAGTTGGCGGCGCGGTCACGCACCGTGAAGGCGTAATCAAAATTCTTGCCCGGAGCGACCTGATACATGCCGGCGCCGTCATTGCGCTCGTCATTGGTCATGCCGTGCCAATGGATGATCGTCGGCTGCTTCAGCCGGTTAACCATACGCAGGTTGATCTGGTCACCGGGCCGCGCCAGCAGGGTTGGATTCAAAAACCGTTTGCCGCCCACTTCGGCAACGTAGGCCCAAAACGCCGACGGGACCTTGGGCAGGACCTCGAAATTCAGTTCGCTTACCGTGATTTGTTTTACATCCTTTGCCGGGACTCCCGCGTACAAGCCGCTCGCGCCGGGAATATGCAGGCGATTGATGAAGTGTCCCGCGGATTCAGCAGGGGCGCCGGATACGGGGGCGGTCTTATGTCCCGCATCCATGGCAGCGAATACTGATTGCCGCAACGACAGCTCGCCCAGGCCCGCGGCGCCGGCGAGCGCAGCCAAGAATTTTCTGCGTGTCAGATGGTTCATATGTTGCGCGAAGCTGCCTGCCTATGTTCCCGCCTTGATGCAGTCCCGGCGGGTTAACTTGAGCCAGATCGCGACAGCCAAGAGCACAACGCCGCCGAGCGCCAGATGGAGGCGCACCGGCTCGTAATATTCCAGCAGTAAAGTGCTGCCAAACAGCATCATGAGGATTTTGTTGCAAACAGGGCACGCGATGCCGAGAAAGCCGATGACGCCGCCGGCTCCGGCTGTTCGCACCCCGCACTGGGTCGGCAGACCGACGTAAAGGCCCGCCAGCGCCGACTGCAACAGCAGTGCCGTGATCTCGAAACCACCGGTCGGGGTCATTCTCATGAACAGCGGGTTTTCCCAAAGCGCGGCTGCGGTGCCGAGGCCTGCGAACATCGC
>JACPTJ010000047.1 GCA_016192835.1 Betaproteobacteria bacterium | reverse complement strand
GAATGCCAAAAGCTCTTCCACGGTTTCAACTGGCACCGAAGCGTTGACGACAAGAATATTCGGCATCGAGATCATCAGCGTTACCGGCTGAAAATCCTTCACAGTATCGTAGGGTAATTGCGAATAGAGACTGGGATTTATCGCGTGCGTACTCGCCGCCAGAATCAGCGTGTGACCATCCGCGGGCGATTTGAGGCCTATTTCCGATCCTGTTATGCCGCCGACGCCGGGATGGTTTTCAACGACGACTGGATGGCCCCAGCTCTTTTCGAGCTTGTGGCCTATCAAGCGGGCCAGAATATCGCCCGGACCTCCTTTCGCGAAGGGGACGATGAATCTGATCGTTTTATGCGGATAATCGTCAGCGTTGACGCCGCCCGGTCCTTGAGGAAGCAAGGTTAAGTTTAGATGGCCTGCAACGGCATTCACGATGAGGTTCATAAGCGGTTTCCTCAGGATTGGTGATCGGTTTTATCGTGGTTCGGATTATGAGCAGGGTTATCTACTGCGGCGGTTCATCGGACATGCAACTGCCGCTTGACACATTGCCCGAAGTTTACCATACTAAAAAAGAATGACTGTTCTTCTGGACAGAACAAGTGACGATCGCGGGCATAGTGGTGTTGTCGTATCGAGCAGAAACTTAAACGCGAGGAGTGGACCGAAATGAGTCAGCCATTCAAGCAGATCGGATTCATCGGGTTGGGCGTCATGGGTGAACCCATGTGCCGCAACCTTGCGGTCAAGTCGGGTATCAACGTTATCGCCTTTGATCTCGACCCAGGCCCGCTGCAAAGGGTTTTCGCCCGTGGCGTAGGCTCGGGCGGTTCCGTACGCGCAACAGTCGAAGGCTCGAACGTGATCTTTCTATCGCTGCCTTCCGGCGAAGTGGTAAGCGAAGTGGCGCATGCCACGGACGGCTTGCTGGCTGCGATCAAGGCGGGCCAGATCGTGGTCGATCTGAGCACCTCGCCGGTCGATATTACCCGGAAGCTCGCTCAGGAGTTCGCCGGGCGCGGCGCGGTATTCATCGACGCGCCGGTAGCGCGCACACGTGCCGCGGCGGAGGCGGGCACTTTGTCGGTTATGGTGGGCGCCGATCGGTCCATATTCGACAGGCTGCGGCCCCTGATCGCTACATTCGCCACTGAGATCACCCATTGCGGCCCAGTAGGCTGTGGTCAGGTGGTCAAGATTCTGAACAACATGGTTCTTTTCCAGATCGGGTTGGCCATTGCGGAGGCCAAGGTCATAGGCGAACGCTCCGGAGTTGACCCAGCTTTGCTGTTTGACACTCTCGCGAAGGGCTCAGCCGACAGCTTCGCATTGCGCAACCACGGTATGAAGGCCATGCTCCCCGGGGAATTTCCGCCGCGTGCCTTTTCGGTGCAATATGCCCGTAAAGACCTCAATTACGCCCTGCGACTGGCACATGCGGCTCGGATTGATGCGCAAGGTGCGCACAACGTGGATGTTTTGTTCGGCGAGGCGATCGAGTCGGGGTTCGGCGAGCAGTATTGGCCGGTCATAAGCCGGCTAATCGGGACATAGTATCTCCATCCCCAATCCATTTTTCTCATTACCAGTGATGCCCAAAACTCCCTCTGCCCGCGCTGCAAAACCCGAAGGTGTTGCTGCCGTGGATCGCGCGCTTGCCATTGTGGCAGCTCTTGAGGCCAAGGCTCAACCGCTGACCTTGGCCGACATCGCTCGCGCCACCGGCATGTACAAGAGCACGCTGCTCAGGCTGTTGGCTTCGCTTGAGCGTAGCGCGTTGGTGGTGCGGCGGTCCGATCAAAAATACTCCCTCGGTCAATTTGCGTTCCGGCTAGGGCGCGCGTTCGAGGCGATTTACCACCTTAAGGAGTGCGTATTGCCGGTGCTCGAGCGGCTGGTCGAACAGGGTACCGAAAGTTCGTCGTTTCACGTCTGGAACGATGAGGAAACGCGCCTGTGCCTGTTCCGTATCGACTCGCACCATTCGACACTTGACCGGATACGACCCGGCGATCTGCTGCCTTTACGCGAAGGCGCGGCAGGCAAGGTGCTGCGCGTTTTTCGCCATGCCCCGCCAGTACGCCGCGACGTGCCCTTGATCTACACCTCGTTCGGCGAGCGCGACCCATTATGCGCAGCGGTTGCCGCCCCGGTGTTCGGCCCCGGAGGCGAATTGATCGGGGCGCTTTCTTTATCGGGGCCGCGAGAGCGGTTTTCTGCGGCGGCCGTGAAAAAGATGAGCAAAATACTACTGGCTGCTGCCAAAACGGCCACCGGTTCTCTGGGTGGCCATTAACCTGCCAGCGGCGTCAATAACACCTTAACTTGGATAACTCGATGACACAACAATATGACGTGATTGTGGTTGGCAAGGGTAATGCCGCGATGTGCGCAGCGCTCGCTGCGCGAGATACCGGGGCGAATGTCGTAATGCTCGAGGCGGCCCCGGAAGAGGAGGGCGGCGGCAACAGCCGCTTTGCGGGCGGCCCCATGCGGTTCGCATTTGATTCGGTGGAAGACTTGAAAAAGCTGACCCCGCTGACCGACGAGGAGATTGCGAATACCGATTTCGGCACCAACACGAAGGATGAGTTCTTTGATGATCTGTACCGGCTGACGAACTATCGTACTGATCCCGATCTCTCCGAGGCGCTCGTCACACGGAGCCAGGAGACGCTCATCTGGTTGCGGTCCAAGGGGGTACGATTTGTCCCGCTCTATGAGCGCCAGGCGGGCGTGGTCAACGGCAAGCGGAAGTTTTTCGGGCGCATTCCGCTGGAGGTGTCTGGCGGCGGTGCCGGCTTGGTCGAGTTCCTGAACGAGGCCGTGCGCAAGTCGAACATCGAGGTTCGGTATGAATCACGGGCCGCATCGCTGATTTACGACGGCGAGCGCGTACACGGCGTGCGCGTTCAACATAAGGGCAAGCAGACGGAGTTGCGCGCAAAGTCCGTGATCCTTGCCTGTGGTGGCTTCGAGGCCAATCCGGAAATGCGCACACGCTATTTGGGGCCGGGCTGGGAACTCGCGAAAGTGCGGGGCACCCGCTTCAACCAGGGCGACGGTCTCAAAATGGCGTTGGACATCGGTGCCGCGCCCTACGGCAACTGGTCAGGCTGCCACGCGACCGGGTGGGAGCTCAACGCGCCGGAATTCGGCGACTTGAGCGTCGGCGACCAGTTTCAGAAGCATAGCTATATCCTGGGCTTGATGATCAACGCCGAGGGCAAGCGTTTTGTCGATGAAGGCGCCGATTTGCATTCGTTCACCTATGCCAAATACGGCCGCGCGGTACTGCAGCAGCCGGGGCAGTTTGCGTGGCAGGTATACGATGCCAAAGTGAAGCCCCTGCTGCGCTCGGAATACCGGATCAAGCGCATCACCCGTGTGAGCGCGAAAACGCTCGAAGATCTCGCGCCACAGCTCACCGGCGTAAATGCGGACGCCTTCATCAAGACGGTTCACGAGTTCAACGCGGCGACGCGCAAGGACATACCGTTCAATCACACGATCAAGGACGGCAAATGCACGGTCGGCATCGACCCCCCCAAGTCAAACTGGGCGCAGCGCCTCGATTCGCCGCCGTTTGAAGCCTACGCGATTACCTGCGGCATAACGTTTACGTGGGGAGGTCTGCGCATCGATCGCGAAACCGCTCAGGTACTCAACGTGCACTTCCACCGCATTCCCGGTCTCTATTGTGCGGGCGAGATGGTCGGCGGGCTGTTCTATTTCAACTATCCGAGCGGCACCGGACTGGTGGCAGGGGCGGTATTCGGCCGCGTCGCCGGTGCCAGTGCAGCGGCAGCGGCAAAGTCTGGAACTTGACGGCGGAGGATGCCATGAGCGAACGCGCGACCACGAGACTGCGCAAATTGCTGGCACGGCCCGGATGCGTCATCGCTCCCGGTGCAGCCGACGGATTCATGGCGCGCATGCTTGCGCGCATTGGATTCGAGGCGGTGTACATGACCGGGTTCGGTACCAGTCTTACTAGGCTCGGCATGTCCGACGTTGGACTTCTCACCGCGACCGAAATGGTGGATAACGCGAACCGTGTCGTTGATGCGTCTGGTCTACCCGTGCTCGCCGACATCGACACGGGCTACGGCAATCCGATCAACGTGCGGCGTACGATACGCGATTTCGAAAAAGCCGGTGTCGCCGCTGTGCATATGGAAGATCAAGTGTCACCGAAGCGCTGCGGACACTTGGCTGGAAAGCGCGTGATTCCGACTGTGGAAATGGCCGCCAAGCTCAAGGCTGCGTGCGATGCACGAAACGATCCCGACCTCATCATCGTCGCACGCACTGACGCAATTGCGGTGGAGGGTCTCGACGCAGCGTTGGAACGTGGTGAGCGCTACCGCGAAGCAGGTGCGGATATGCTGTTCATCGAGGCGCCTGTTGGACGGGAGCAATGCGAGCAGGTTGCCAGGCACTTCAAAGGCGTGCCGTTGCTGTACAACATGGCGGCCAGCGGCAAGACACCGGATATTCCCGCCGAGGAACTCGGTCGCATGGGATTCAAGCTTGAAATTTGCGCGCTGTACGGATTTCTCGCGGCGATTCCAGCAATCGAGCACATGCTCGCGGAACTCAAACGTACGGGAACCATTGGGCATCTCCGCGGCCAGATGGCGGACTTTAAGGAATTTACCGATATCGCCGGGTTGCCGGAAATCCAGCAGCTCGAGGACCGCTATGGCGTGCCCGAGGACCAGCGTAGGAAATCCAGCAGCTCGAGGACCGCTATGGCGTGCCCGAGGACCAGCGTACCACGCTATGACGGCAATTGCGGAAGAGAATATCAAGGTCGCTGCGGGAGACAACCGGAGATGTTGATGAGTAGTTGCTCGCGCATCGCCGTGCGCGTTTTCCTGGCGCCCGGTTGCTGCCCAGCCAAGTTCTCACGCATTGATTGTCCAGGTCGCCGGCATCAAGCCGGCCCAGTAACGTGAGTTTCGCAATAAGGAAAGGACGCTCCTCATGCAGAAGTTCGACGTGATCGTAGTTGGCAAGGGTGGCGCCCACGTCGCGATGCTGGAAGCCGCGCCGGAGGAGGAAGCGGGCGGCAACAGTCGCTTTAGCCACGGCATGTTGCGATTCGTGTATGACGGGGTAGAGGATCTGAGGAAACTTGTCGAGATTCCAGACGACGAGGCGAAGAACACCGATTGGGACAGCAACACGACCAATCAGTACTTTGACGATATGTTTCGCGTGACGAGCTTTCGCACCGACCCCGAACTCTGCGAAACCCTGATCAAGAATAGCCTGGAGACCATGGTATGGTTGCGCGGCAAGGGCGTGCGTTTCGTGCCGAGCTATGCCGGCACGTCGGCCATCGTCAATGGCAAGCGCAAATTCTTCGGGCACATGGCGATCGAGGTATCCGGCGGCGGCGAAGGGCTCGTGCAGTTTCTCGACGAGGCTGCGCGTAAGGCAGGCATCGAGATCTTCTACGCAACGCGCGCGGTGTCGTTGATATACGACGGCGAGCGGGTGCTCGGCGTCAACGCGAAGCGCGGCGGCAAGCCGCTGGAATTCCGCGCCCGCGCGGTGGTACTCGCTTGCGGCGGCTTCGAGGCAAATCCCGAATGGCGCACGCGCTACCTCGGCCCGGGCTGGGAACTGGCGAAAGTGCGCGGCACGCGTTTCAACATGGGTGAGGGCTTGCGGATGGCGCTCGACATTGGTGCCTGTCCCAACGGCAACTGGTCCGGGCGCCACGCCACCCCCTGGGACCATAACGCACCGGAATTCGGCGATGTCCACCGGCATGATGATTTTTACCGGCACAGCTATCCGCTGTCCATCATGATCAACGCTGATGGGAAGCGTTTCGTTGATGAGGGGGAGGATTTTTTCAACTTTACCTATGCAAAGTATGGCGAGGCGACGCTGAACCAGCCGGGGCAGTTTGCATGGCAGGTGTTCGACGCCAAGGTAAAGAAATTCATGCGCTCGGAGTACGACGCCAGGCATGGAACCAAGATCACTGCCAATACGCTGGAAGAACTTGCGGCGAAGCTCGAAGGCGTCAATCCCGAAGGCTTTCTCAAGACCGTGCGCGAATTCAATGCCGCAGTACGCAAGGACATTCCCCTCGTTCATGGCGTCAGGGATGGGCGCTGCACGGTCGGTATCGACCCGCCGAAGTCGAACTGGGCAAATCCGCTCGATACCCCACCGTTCGAGGCCTATAACACGACCTGTGGTATTACTTTTACCTTTGGCGGGCTGCGGATCAACCCCAAGACCGCGCAGGTGCTCGACGTGAATCTGAACCCGATTGCGGGGCTTCATACGGCGGGCGAGATGGTAGGCGGCCTGTTTTATTTCAACTACCCGTCGTGCGCCGGGCTGGTGTCCGGCTCGGTTTTCGGCAAGATCGCCGGCGCGGCGGCGGCAAAGTCGGGAGCTTGATCAGGGAGATTGAAATGAGCGAACGCCTGACCACGAAACTGCGCCAATTGCTGGCCCGGCCGGGATGCGTCATGGCGCCGGGCGCCGCGGACGCGTTCGTTGCGCGGCTGATCGCGCGCGCGGGATTCGAAGCACTCTACATGACCGGCTTCGGCACCAGTATGACCCGCCTGGGAATGCCTGATGTCGGGCTTCTCACCGCGACGGAAATGGTGGATAACGCGAGCCGCATCGTGGACGCCTCGGGCCTGGCAGTGATCGCCGATGCCGACACGGGCTATGGCAATCCGATCAACGTGCGGCGCACGATACGCGATTACGAAAAGGCGGGTGTGGCCGGCGTGCATATTGAAGACCAGGTATCGCCGAAGCGCTGCGGACATCTCGCTGGGAAACGCGTGATTCCAGTCGCTGAGATGATCGCGAAAGTCAAGGCGGCGTGCGATGCGCGCCGCGATTCCGATTTTTACATCATTGCACGCACGGATGCTCTTGCAGTGGAAGGAGTCGAAGGAGCGGTTGGCCGCGCGCGACGCTACCACGAGGCAGGCGCCGACATGGTTTTCGTCGACGCACCGGTCGGGCGCGAGCAAACCGAAGCGGTGGCGCGGGGGCTCAAAGGCATACCGTTGTTGGCTAACATCGCAGCGAGCGGCAAGACGCCCGACATCCCAGCCGAAGAGCTTGGCCGCCTCGGGTTCAAGCTCGCGCTGTACGCGAACTACGCGATCTTGGCTGCGATTCCCGCGATCAAGCATGTGCTCGGAGAACTCAAACGCACGGGCACCATTGCCCATCTGCGCGGCCAGATGGCCACGTTCAAGTACTTGAACGAAATCGTCGGGCTGCCGGAAATCCAGGCGCTCGAAAACCGGTACGGCGTGCCCGAGGAAGAACGCACCACGTTATAGGGATTTAAATGACCGCACCGCGCACCCTGTTCGAAAAAATCTGGCAGCGCCACGTGATCGCCACGCGCGGCGCGGACGAGGCGCTACTCAGCATCGATAGCCATTTCGTCGCTGAAGGATCCTTCCATGCTTTTGGCGCGCTGGCCAAGGAAGGCCGCAAGGTGCGCAAGCCCCGTCAGGTTTTCGGCTCGCCCGACCATTTTGTGCCGACAGTAGGTCGTGACGGGGGCCTTGCTGGCATGGGCGATGTGGAAGCGCGGGGCCTCATCGAGTACCTCGCGCAGAACGCGCGCGAGTATGGCTTTGACCACTTCGGCATCGACGACGAGCGCCAGGGGATTCTTCACGTGATTGGCCCGGAGCTCGGCATCAGCCAGCCGGGACTGACGATTACCTGCGGCGATTCGCATACGGCCACGCATGGCGCGGTCGGCGCATTCGCGTTCGGCATTGGCGCGTCGCAGAACAAGCAGGTTCTCGCCACGCAGTGCCTCTGGCAAAAATGCCCGAAGACCATGCGCATCAATGTCGAGGGCTCACTCGGTCCCGGCGTGACAGCCAAGGATGTGGTCCTTGCGATCATCGCGAAAATCGGCGTTACCGGCGCCGTCGGCCACGTGATCGAATATGCCGGTCCCGCCTTGCGCGGCATGACGATGGAGCAACGCATGACGGTGTGCAACATGTCGATCGAGGCGGGCGCCCGTGGCGGGATGGTCGCGCCCGACGATACGACATTCGCCTACCTCGAGGGCCGGCCCTACGCGCCGCAGGGCGAGCACTGGAATAAAGCGCTTGCTTACTGGCGCACGCTTCCGACGGACACCGATGCAAAGTTCGATCGCGAAGTCGTGCTCGATGCCGCCGATCTCGCGCCGATGGTGACCTGGGGAACGCTACCCGAACATGCAGCGCCGATTTCTGCGACGGTTCCTCTTCCCGCCACGGCATCCAGTCCGGACAAGCGCACCCAGATGGAAGATGCATTGCGCTATATCGGGCTCGCGCCGGGCACTGCGCTGGAAGGGATCAAGATCGATCGGGTTTTCATCGGCAGCTGTACCAACGGCAGAATCGAGGACCTGCGTGCAGCCGCGGCAGTACTCAAAGGAAGGAAAGTCTCAGTTCCTTCATGGGTTTCGCCGGGGTCGAGCGCGGTAAAGCATGCGGCCGAAGCCGAAGGACTTGATCGCATTTTCCGCGCAGCCGGTTTCGAATGGCGCGGTTCGGGCTGTTCGAGTTGCGTCGCGATGAACGGGGACAGCGTGCGATCCGGCGAGCGGTGTGCCTCGACTTCCAATCGCAATTTCGAGGGGCGGCAGGGAAAAGGCGCGCGCACGCACCTCATGAGCCCGGCCATGGCCGCCGCCGCTGCCGTGACGGGCAAGCTGACCGACGTGCGCAAACTGGTGGTAACAAAGGATCGCCCATGACGCCGTTCACCGTGATCACGGCGGTTGCCGCGCCGCTCGAGATGAGCAACGTCGATACCGACAAGCTGATCCCGAACCGTTTCTTTCGCAAAGCGCGCGGCGACGGGCTGCAACGCTACCTGCTCCACGACATCCGCTTCGACGCGGACGGCAACGAGCGCCCGGAATTCGTGCTCAATCAGGCGCCTTACCGCAACGCGAATATTTTGGTTACCGGCGCGAACTTCGGCTGCGGCTCGGCGCGCGAGGCGGCGGTTTACGTGGTCGTGGATTATGGAATCAGGGTCGTGATCGCGCCGAGTTTCAGCGATATCTATTACGGCAATATGCTGCAGAACGGGATGCTGCCGGTGGTGCTGCCGGATGAAGTCTGCGGGAAACTTCGCATGCAATTGCGTGAGAAACCGGGCGCGCACATCAGCGTCGACCTGGAGTCGCAGTCCGTGACGGGGCCTGATGGATCGGACTACCGCTTTGAAATCGACCCCGGTCCGAAGGAGCGTCTGCTCAAGGGCCTTGACGACGTGGGATTGGTGCTGCAGCACCTGCCGGAAATCGAGGCATTTGAACAGCGTTATCACGCCGAGATGCCGTGGCGGCCTTAGCCGGTTGATGCAAACCGATGTTTCACCATCAGGAGTGAACAATGAAGCGTGTTGGATCCCCCGCCGCAGTCAGCTTGCCCATCGAGCAAATCGAGATCATTCCCCTGGATATCGTGCCAGCCCGCAAGCGGAAGATCTCGACGGGCCCGATTCTCTACGGCGGAGCCGGCAGCTGGATCGGCCGGCCGATTCTGCTGCGGGTCAGCGCAGGGGGCGTCAGTGGCTGGGGCGAGGTGCGTCCGGTCAATCCGTGGGTGGGCGAGACGGCGGCCAGCGTGTTTTCATGCCTGCGCGACTTTTATGCGCCTCTTATCATCGGGCGTGATGCGCTGCAAATAGAGAGCGTGCTGCGCAGTTGCGAACGCCAGCTTCCCGGAAATCCGGCCGCGGTGGAGGTGCTTGATTTCGCACTGCACGACCTCGTCGGCAAGGCCCTCAATGTGCCTGCGCATGCTCTCCTCGGCGGCGCATGCAAGGAACGGATGGCGCTCGAATGGTCGGTAGGGCTTGCCGACGAGAAATCCATGATTGAAGAGTCGGTCATGGCCGTTGAAAAATACGGGATAAAATACGTATGTATCAAGGTCGGTCCGGCGGAGCGGATCGATTCCGACGTCAAGGCAGTCAGCGCAATACGCAACAGCGTCGGAAACGACGTTTTTCTCGGCATCGATGCCAATATGGGTTATGACCCCGTCACCGCGGTTCGTCTCGCGGAGCGGCTGTCGCATGTCAATCTCACCTATTTCGAGCAGCCGGTTCCGCCGCAGGCCCTGGCTAACCTGAGGTGGGTTTTTGATCGCTGCGGGGTCTCCGTAATAGCCGATGAGTCTTGCTACAGCGCTTTCGACGCAGCAAAAATCGCCGCTGCGGGCGCGGTCGATGTCATGGCAATCAAGTTTTACAAATGCGGCGGCATGCGACGGGGCCGCGACATCGCCACGGTGGCGGAGGCAAGTAATCTGAGGGTCAATTGCGCGGGCACTGCCAACGGCAGCTATATCGAAGCGATTGCGGGAGCGACCCTTTGCGCGGCAATTCCCAATCATGCCTTCGGCGCGGAGTTCGTGATGGGGCTACCGGCCGTGGAACCGGACGTCATTGTCAAGAACAGGCCGATCGATGTTCTGGATGGATACTGTAATGTGCCCACAGGACCAGGCCTGGGTTTTGAGATAAACGAAAACGAGGTCAAGCGGCACGCGTTGGATCGCGCAATAGTGGGCAGGAAATAATGCGCCATGAGGCAAATATCCGGTGTGAGACCCGCGCTTCTTCGGGACACTGAGTGGTTGGCAACGTGATGCCAAGATGTTTATAGCCGACGCACTGTCGAAATTCGCGGCAGATCTCACCTACGAAGGTGTGCCGCCAGCCGTGCGCGGACGCGCCAAGCACCTTTTGCTGGACGCGATCGGGATTGCGTTTGCTTCAGGCAAGTACGAATTCTCGCGGCGGGCGCTATCCGGTATCCGGCACTTTGGCGAGGGCGACACGGATGTGATCGGGCTGGGCGCGATGCTGCCATTGCGCGACGCGGTGCTGATGAACGGCATGCTCGTGCATGGTCTCGACTATGACGATACCTATTTGCCGGGCTCGATACATCTTGGGGCCGGGAACGTACCCACTGCGCTTGGCGTTGCCGCCCAGGTAGGGGCCAGCGGGCGCGATCTGCTCACTGCATGCATCGTGGGACTCGAGGTCGGGGCGCGCCTTGCGGGTGCCGGTAAAGGCCTGTTTCATCTGGCGGGCTTTCATCCAACCAGCGTGTGCGCAACGTTTTCTTCCGCGCTCGTCGCGGGGCGGCTGATGGGTCTCACGCTCCCGCAGCTGACCATGGCCCAGGGTATCGCGCTTTCCACCGCTGCGGGCACGGTGCAACCGATGCAGGATGGTTCGTGGACCAAGCGCATGCATCCGGGATGGGCCGGCGCTGGCGGCATCACGGCGGCGTATCTCGCGCGCGGCGGCTATACCGGACCACAGGCTGCCTACGAGGGGCGTTTCGGATTTTATAACGTGTACCTTGGCAGCCGGGCGCAAGACGCGGATTTGAAGATGATCGATGCGGATCTTGGCACGGCGTGGGAATTTCCACGTACTTCCATAAAACTATACCCGGCATGTCATCACATTCATGCATTTTTGAACGCGGCGATTACGCTCAAGCGCGCGCATGGAATCGACCCGCAAGCAGTGCAATCCGTGTGCACGTTGGTGGCGAGTACCGCGATTCCGCTCGTCTGTGAACCGGCCGCGGCGAAGTGTAAACCCGCTTCCGGCTACATCGCGCAGTTCAGCCTGCAGTACGCCGTCGCATGCTGCCTCGCACGGGGACGGTTCGGGCTGGCCGAAATCGAGGAGGACTCGTTTACGAACCCCGAGTTGATCGCGTTGGCGCATAAGGTCGGGTATGAAATCGACCCTCATCCCGGTTACCCGAAATTCCGTTCGGGTGAAGTCATCGTGACTATGGCCGGAGGACGCGAATTACGCCAGCGTGAAAATATCCTTCCCGATGAGCCGGCTTCGGACGAGGCGATTGTTGCCAAGTTCATGGATAACGCGCGGATGGTAATGTCGGAAGCGCGCGCCGCGGAAATTCGCGACATGATCCTTGCGATTGATACCGAACCAAACGCGCAACGCATCAGTCGCGCGATTGGGGCGGCTAAAAGGGCACGTCCACACACATAAGGAGGACCCATTCAAATGCGTATCATTTTCCTGACCAGTCTCATCGCGGCGCTTGTGCTTGCGGCAGGCGCGTCGGCGCAGCCTTATCCGAACAGGCCCGTACGGTTTATCGTCCCTTATCCCGCGGGCGGAGCCACCGATATTATCTCCCGCTTGATTGGGGATAAGCTGGGGGCCGCGTTGGGGCAGCAATTCGTGATTGACAACCGGGCCGGCGGCGGCCAGAAAATCGGTACGGGCCTTGCGGCGGGAGCGGCCCCCGACGGCCACACGATCCTGCTGGTGTCAATTACCCACACAATCAACCCGAGTTTGTATGCGAAGCTGCCTTACGACACGATCAAGGATTTTTCTCCGATCACGATTGTCGCAAAGAGCCCGCTCGTTCTGGTCGTTCATCCTTCGATTCGGGCGAAATCGGTGAAAGAACTGATCGCATTGATGAAGACGCAACCGGGAAAGCTTAACTGTGCTACCTCCGGTATCGGCTCCGGTGGACATTTGGCCGCTGAGCTGTTCAAGTCGATGGCTGGGGTCGATATGACTTTCGTACCGTACAGGGGCGGCTCGCTTGCCTACATTGATCTGATTGGGGGGCAGGTCGATCTCATGTTCACGAGTCCGGCAGCAACGCTGGCTTACGCCAAGGCGGGAAAGCTGCGCGTGCTCGCGACAACGGGCGCAAAGCGCTCGCCGGCCACCCCCGAACTGCCAACCGTCGCGGAGGCCACGGGCATCCGCGGCTACGAGGCAGGCTTATGGTATGGAGTCGTCGCGCCAGCCGGAACACCACGCGCTATCGTGCGGCTTCTGAACGCGGAAATTGTCAAAGCGTTGCAGTTTCCCGATGTCCGGGACCCGCTCGCGGTTCAAGCTGTGGAAGTCGTGAGCAGTACGCCGGAGGAATTCGCCATGTATATCAAATCCGAGATCGCGAAATGGGCGAAAGTGATCAAGGACGCCAATATCCATGCCAACTAGCACCGCAGGAGATCGAACAGGCGAATTAATGCGCGATCATGGGGCGATCGCCTCGACAATAGTGAGCGAAGGAGAAAAACGATGTCCAATGCGAACCAACAAAATTTCACACCAGCAGGGGCAGTGCGCATCAAAACCAGAATCCCGGCGATCACTGGGGATTTGTGCATTGCTGTAAGCCTTTTCGTGGCAGTCGGCTTTTGCTTTCCGGTTGGCTCGGCTTCGGCACAGAACTACCCAACCGGGCCGATGCGTATCGTTGTCCCCTATCCTCCCGGCGGCGGCACCGACGTTTTGGGGCGTGCCATCGGCCAGAGACTTTCCGAGCGCTTTCGTCAGCCGGTTGTCATCGATAACCGGGGTGGGGCCAACGGCACGATCGGAGCGGCGGTCGCTGCCAAGGCGCCGCCCGATGGCCATACCATGTTGATCGTGGCCGCCGGGTATGCATCGGGCATCAGCCTGTACAGGAATCTGCCCTACGATCAAGCGCGTGATTTGACGTCGGTTTCGCGTCTCGCTTCCGGGCCGCTGGTCTTGGTGGTCCATCCGTCGCTGCCGGTCCGTTCCATCAAAGAACTGGTCGCATTGACCAAAGCGCGGCCCGGGGAAGTCAATGTCGGTTCTTCTGGGACGGGCTCGCTGCCACATCTGAGCGCGGAACTATTCGCTTCGATGAGCGGCATCAAGCTCGTTCACATTCCCTACAAGGGAGCTGGGCCTGGTCTGATTGGCGTTTTGAGTGGGCAGGTGCCCGTTTATTTCATGAACATTCTGGGAAGCCTGCCTCAGATCAAAGCCGGCAAGCTCCGCGCACTGGGTGTTACAAGTCTGGAGCGTACTCCCATTGCGCCGGATCTTCCGACCATTGCGGAGGCCGGACTGCCGGGTTTCGACATGACAAATTGGTATGGCATGATGGCACCTGGGGCGACGCCGCGCGAAGTGATTGAAAAGCTGCAACAGGAAATCGC